>DTSJ01000363.1 GCA_012965445.1 Candidatus Hydrogenedentota bacterium | reverse complement strand
TAATTTTCAAATTTGTTTAAGCTTCAGGTTTGGGTCGATAGATTTGATGGGTAGGCTCAGGATGACAGTACAGGAGTTGAAATGAGACGGGTCTATATGCTACATTACTGACCTTTGTATCCCAGATTATATCACGGCCAATGGGTTCAACCAAGCCGGTTTCGGTAAACCACCCAGGAGCAGGTTCGATGTCAAGAGTATGTGATTATAGCGGAAAGCGTCCACAGCGCGGGAAAAAGATCGTTCGTCGCGGCAAAGCGAAAAAGGGCGGTGGAATCGGTCTTAACGTGACGGGTATCTCGAAGCGCAACTGGAAACCGAATCTGCAGAAGATTCGCATTGTGGATGAGAATGGTACGGTTCGTCGCGTGAAAGTATGCGCACGTTACATCAAAGCAGGTAAATTCACGAAAGCTGCACGCGTTCCCAAGAAGCAAATCGCGTAGTCTGTTTCTCAAAACGATGAATATATGGCGAGTTCGCGGTGTGTCCGTTGAACTTGCTTTTTTATGCGACGATAATCCACTAGAATAGTGAGATGGACAAATCGATTCTCATTGCCGGTGCAGGCGCGAACCAGATCGGTATTTTTCAGAAGGCGCGCGAGGCGGGCATCGTAACGATTGCTTCGGATGGGAACAAGGATGCGGTCGGGTTTGCATACGCTGACCATCATGAAACGATCAATATTCTTGATGAGGATGCGCTCGCCGAACTTGCACGACGATTCAAAGTCGACGGAATTTATCCCGCTGCCGAATTGTCTGTGGAAGCCGTGGCGCGGGCGGCAGAAAATATCGGACTCCCCGGAGTTCCTCCAGAGGTAGCGACGCGGGTGCGTAACAAGGCCGTGATGCGACGTGCACTGGATACAGCAGATGTGCCAAATCCCGCGTATCGGGAGGTGTACACGCTGGAGGAAGCCAAGGCCGCCGCTGGGGCCATCGGGTTTCCGTGCATCATCAAACCAAGCGACGCGAATTCAAGCAAAGGGGTGCAGCAACTCAGCGGAGCTGAGAAGCTCGAAGATGCTTTCACGCTGGCGATTCAACACTCTTTTTCAGACTCGGCTCTGATTGAGGAATACATGCCGGGCGAAGAGTTTTGCGTTGACGGGCTGGTCTACGAAGGCGAGTACATTCCGGGCGGCATCACCGGAAAGGAGGTCTCCCCTCTCCCCTACCGTTTTGACAAGGGCATATTCATGCCTCCGAACAAGTCTGAAGATGAATGCGACGCCCTGGATAATTTCGCCGCAAAGGCGCTGGAAGCGATGGGATTCACGGACGGCACGTTTCATCTTGAGATTATTGTGACTCCCGCTGGACCGCGCATCGTGGAGATCGCGGGACGACCTGGCGGCGGACGTATTCCCACCGATTTGATTCCGATGGCGTACGGGATGGACTTTATGGGGGACAGTATTCGGATTGCGCTCGGCGAGGCTCCAAAATCGCGTCGGCAGTTCGAGCGCGGCGTGGCGCTGTACTGGTTCGAGGCGGAGCCTGGAGTCGTTTCCGAAATCGTCGGCATCGAAAAAGCTGAGGCGCTGTCAGGAGTCAAGGAGATTGTGTTTCATTGCAGGCCGGGCGATACGCTGCATCCGATCATCGACTGCGTAACGCGCGACAGCGTTGGGTATGTCCTGACTGAGGGAGATACGGCCGCAGACGCGGTCGAATCAGCGAACCGCGCGCGCTCCGTTTGCAAAGTCATTACGAGTTGACGTACCCTTCCTCAATGATTATCGACGCACTTACTCACATTCATGCGGACGCAAAATCATTCGGCGATCAGTACGATCTGAGCCCTGAATTTCTCGTCGAGAATCTGAATGAATCTCCTGTTGACAAAGCGATCGTAACAGCGATTGAGGGCAACAACAAGTACTGCACCCCCACTTCGTATGTGATCGACTGCTGCGAAAAATATCCGGATCATCTGATAGGCTTCGCATCTGTAAATCCGATCACGAATGCAAACGCAGTCGCAGACTTCGAGAAATACATCACCGAATACGGAATGCGCGGACTGAAGCTGCACCCGCGGCACCAGCACTTGTCGGCGGATGATGAGCGAATCGTGCCGGTCGCGGAAAAGGCAGCGGAACTCAAGGTTCCTGTGGCGATATGCGGGAGCCAGTGGAAACATGCACCGCTGCGCGATCAATTGCCGCAGAACGTGGACGTGTTGGCGAAGCGGGTGCCGGAGGCGAAGATTATTTTGTGTCACGGCGGCGGATTTCATTTCATGGACGCGTTTGTGGTGGCGATAGCGAACGACAATGTGTACCTTGAAACGTCGATTTCGATGAAATATTTTCAGAATACACCCTTCGAAGATCAGTACATGTTTACATTGAAGAAAATCGGGTCGAACCGAGTTGTATATGGTTCGGATCATCCCGAAGATCCAGTGAAAACCTGCTATGAACGCAGTTTGGAAATTCTGACAAAGCACGATTTTTCCGGAAATGACCAACAACAGATATTCGGCGGTACGATTCAATCGCTGATCGATTGCTGACGCGCTGGCGGACTCAAACCGAACTTGATACACTATTCTTATGGATAGAGCCGAAGTTGAAATACTTGATACCACCCTCCGGGACGGGTCTTATGTCATCGATTTTCAATTTACGGCACAGGACACGGCACTCATTGCTTCAACACTGGAATTCGCCGGGATTCGCTGGATTGAGATTGCACACGGACTCGGACTGGGTGCGGCCCGTGCGGGGAAAGGCGATCAAGCGGCTACGGATGAGGCTTATCTAAAGTCGGCGGCGGCTTCCCTTAGCAAATCGAAGTTCGGAACATTTTTCATTCCCGGAATCGGTACAGAAGACGATGTGCGACTCGCGGCGGATTGCGGCGCTCACTTTATTCGGGTTGGTACGAACGTAAATGAGGTCGATCAGGCAGCACCCTATCTGAAACTGGCCAAAGAACTTGGGCTGGTCACGTTTTCAAACCTGATGAAGTCATACGCAGTGCCTGCAGAAGAATTTGCCCGGTATGGCCTTATGGCCGAAGAAGCAGGTGCTGATTATCTGTGTATCGTTGATTCAGCCGGAGGCATGTTGCCGGCGGATGTGCGCGACTATCTGGATGCGGCGCATGCAAAGTGTTCGATACCGGTTTGCTTTCACGGACACAATAATCTTTCGATGGCCGTGGCGAACTCGTTGCAGGCTGTTGAATCCGGTGCTGCCATTGTCGATGCTTCCCTTCAAGGCATGGGGCGATCAGAGGGCAACACGATGACAGAAATTCTGGTCGCTATCCTTCAAAAGAAGGGTCTATGCGAGTCTATTGACGTAAACGCGCTCCTGGATATTTCGGAAGCTCTGATTAGGCCTTTGCTCCACAATACCGGATACTCCCCGATGGGGGTCACCTATGGGCGGGCGAAATTTCACAGTTCATTTTTGAGCCGAATCCTGCATGCGGCTGAACGATATCGCATCGATCCGCGCGAACTGATTATTAAGGTGACCGAGCATGATCAGGTCGAAGCACCGATTGAACTCGTTGAAGAGATGGCCCGCCAGCTCATGGCGTCGCCCCCGAAACAGGCTGTTCAGTTCTCTCTGGCACCGACACAGGAAGGCGCTGCGACTGATATACCGTCACAGGCGAGATTGCGGGCTGCTGAATTGAAGGAAAAGGCGAGAAAGAAGTGTATGCCGAGCGTACTCAACATTGTAGTCGGTTCCCACGAAGAGACACACGTTTCTCCCTTTGTCGAAACGACCTATGGATGCGCGATCTCGAATGTTATGCTCAGCGATGCTTCATTACTGAACGAAATCGTATCGACTGTCGATGCGTTCGTTGACTACATCCTGCTCGACCCCGGTGATGCGCCGATCAAAGTACCTGCACTCACACATGCTCAGATCCTCCGATACGATGACAGCACTCTTTGGGCACGAACAGCCGTTTCCCATTTGACACAACTTCTGGAGGGGTCAGTCCAGGGAAAAAATCTGCTCGTGCTGGGAAATGCAGAACTCGTGGATCCCGTGAAACATTCCTTTGCAAAGTCGGGTGCTCATATTTTCGATGATACCTTGAGGGATTTTGACGATCTGAGTGCAGTTGTTGCTCTTTCCCCACGCACACCGATCATCGCTAAGGATCTTGTAGAAGTCCTTTCGCAAAATACCTTACTGTATGACGCTGGGATCGGATCTCTGGATCAGGACTCGCTGTCCGAAGCGAAGCGTCGTGGGCTTCAGGTTGTGCGTATTGATTTTCGACCAGCCGTTGCAGCTACCGCTATCGAACTGATACATATGAAGAGTATTGTCCGACACCAAATGGGTAGTGGCGTGTGGGACGGGGTAGCGGTAGTTGCTGGCGGACTCATCGGGAACCACGGTGATGTAATCGTGGATGACTTCGGGAAGCCGACGCGCATTATCGGAGTGGCCGACGGTACGGGCGGTATTGAGCCAATAGATGAAGCGAACGCGAATGTACAGTCAGTCCGCACGTCGATCATGCGTCGACAGTTGGAGCAATCGAGCTAGTTAGTTATGGATTCGCTTTATAATGGCGTTGGGACGTTGTTTAACCTGGATGAATATCCGCCCGACGTAAAATCCGACCAGACCGATTGCGAGAATGGTCAGCCCGCCTAAAAACCAGATGGAAGCCAGCACGTACATCCAACCCTCGACCTCTCCCCCATCGCTCCATAGTCGATACACGAACAAGGCTACAATGATAAGTGAGCTCAGACATATCCCGATTCCCAGAAAGGCGATAAATGTGAGCGGTTTGTTTGTGTATGAGATAAGCGCATCCAGTGCGAGGGAAACTTTTCGAGCCCAGTTGTAGGTGGTGCGGCCTTTACTGGATTTTTTGGTGACATACTGAACCTGGTTGAATCCAGCAAGGGTCATAATACCGCCAAGATACAGTTGTGTTTCCTGATACCGCACGATATTTTCGACGTAATCCCGACGCATCAGCCGCGCAGCCATAACATTCTCTGGAATCGGCTGGTCAGACAAAATATTGATGATCTTGTAAAAAAGCGCTCCCGGCAGACGTTCCATCAGCCCGCCCTTCCTGTTTTCCATTACGCCATATACAACATCGATATCGCCCTCGCCATCCATCATGGTGGAATAGAATTCTTCGAGCAGTTCAGGCTCCTCTTCCAGATCCGAATCGAGCATGAAAACCAGCTCACCCTGCACGTTTTCGAGTCCGATCATAATTGCTTTATGATGTCCGAAATTTCGGGACAACTCGACGAGTCTTACATTCGGATCGCGCTGGATCAGTTCCTTGACAATGTCGTTGCCGTCGTCGGGCGAACCGTCATCGACGAAAACGAACTCGTAGTCCCCTTCGAGTTTCTCGATAGCGGCCAACGTGCGATCATAGAATTCGTAAATATCGGGAGCCGAACAGTAGAGACTTGTCAAAATACTGAAACGCGGCATTGTCTTTTCCTTGTACTCGGGACTGCTGAGTCACTTTAGCACACGGGTGTGCGGATTTACAGTACTGGCTGATCGCGTACGCGCAGGTTGAAGAACATTTCACCCTTTATCACAGTTACCGGTTCAAGCCAGTATGCCTCACCCGTTTTTTTACTCAAGGCTTCAATGAGCGCGCTGGTTTTGCCTGAATAGGAGAGATCGAAAACCAGTGCATTGCGGTCTTTGCGCGACAGCTCCAACGAATCAATGGCAGACTTTGACTCAAGATACTGGACAATTTTCGATGATATGCGTTTTATGTTCTCGCCGCGAATGACGCAGTGCGTCCACTGACCCGGTGTGTCGTCAAGCATACCCAGCGCCGCGGCCACCAATACGCGTTGCTGCACTTTGAACATCGCATCTTCTGCCGCCATACGCGAAACTGCGGTCGCGTCATCTCCCGCCACAACAGCCTCTGCCTGGATACGATCAAGCAGCATGCTGTCCGAAGCACGGACAATCAGGACATCGGCGAAAGCCTTGATTTTGCCTTGCGACCCTGCTTGTTCGATAGTTCCGGTCCGCACTTCGCCCACAATCGCGATGTCCATTCTGACTGCCCGCGCGAATTGAGCGGCAATCGCGCTACCGCTGCGGATACAGCGCAATATGTCTTCATGAGAATAGACGGCGTCAAGTTCGGCCTGTGTATTCAGCACGAAGCCGTTGTCGGAAAAAAGTTTGGTCAACATGCTCGGACCGACATCGTCGAGCCGGGTGGTGTATTTGGCGTCGAGAAATCCCTGCCCCATGATAATCAGGGCCGTTGAAGCAACGGGACGACTCGGAAACAACAAACTCGCTGCGTCAAAACGAAGTCTGTCTTTGTCGAGATAGACCTCGATTTCGAGTTCCCCCTTGTGTGCCAGCGCCGTTTCCGAGAGTACGTCGGATGACATCACATACTGACGAACACGTCCTGAAAAGTAATGCTTGGATTCCTGGTTCACCTCGCCCAGCAACGACTCCAGCCAGATGGACAAGGCCTGTTGATGCGCTGCAGCAAGTGCCTCTCTGCGCGCTTCCAATGTGACATCGGCGACCGGAACTTTTACGATAACTCTGTCGTACCGCGTGTCGAGGGGTGACTCGTCCAGATCTTCAACGGCAACAGTACTATTCAGCGGATAAAAAAGAACGGGGGCGAAAAAAAAGCAGCACAAAATTCGTCTGTGCTGCATCAAAAAATTCATTGATATCTTCCAGTCAGTCAGTTCAAAGTAGATGCGCCTACTTTTTCGCAGATTTCGGAGCACTCATGGCGCAGGTGCCGTTGAACACCGCACCGGACGCGATTACAACGGAGCGTGCGCGTATGTTGCCGGTCACATCGGCGCTTTCAGTTAACTGTAATCGTCCGCCGCATCGAATATTCCCTTCGATTATTCCGGAAACGACGATTTGATTGCCGACCGTTACGTCAGAGGTTATCTTACCCGATTTGCCGAGTTCGAGATCTTGGTCACATTCAACTTTACCTTCGACGAATCCCTGTATCAGGCAGTTGGTTGCGCGGACAGTTCCGGTAATCAATGCGCTGGGAGACAGGGCGAGTCGGCCATCGACTGTGACGTTTCCGTCGATTCTGCCTGCGATGTCTGTTTCGGAGCTACTGGTGAGTGCGCCTTCGATGATAACGCCCTCCGGCACAGTCATGCGCTGGGGATTGCTGACTGACTTGGAGCGGCGAATCGCCAGATCGTCGGCGGAAACACGTTGATCGTCCCCGGATTTCCGTCGCACATCGCGCAGCGCGTCTTCGCTGCGGCCGTCCTGAATCGCGTCCTGCAACCGTGCGTTCAGTTTCCCGAAGAGCGATCCCTTTTTTTCGGAATCCTCCATTTCAGAAAAAGTGTCTTCTTTGCCGGAAGGCTCGGGTTTAGTATGCATGGAGACGCGCGTTTTTCGTTCTTCTTTCGACATGTTAAAAATATCCCAAGCGGTTGCTGATCGTTGATATGTTGCGGGTTACCTTGTGTTTGGGGAGCTTCACCACAAACGGTTTCCCTGAGTTTACTGCTTCGGGAATTCGTTTATCAAACAACACATATCCGACCAGATCCGGCTCGATAAGCAGGTAGTTGCGAATATACTTTGATACGATGTTTGAAGCGACCATGGCTTCGTAGCCGTTTCGAGCACGATTCACGACGATTCTTGGCGATATGGAGTCCGCGAGGGCGTGCACTTCGTTGACAATTCGATCACGAACGGGCCGTTCGAACGCGCTGCAACCCTCTACGCTGGCCAGGAAATCGGGCAGGGTTTCATTATGACGCAGTAGTTGACCAACCTCAGGGCTCTTGTAAAAAAGTTCTATTTTTCGAAATAACACGGCGCGGACGAATTTGAAGGCATTGTCCATGCTCGTTTTTTCGGGTGTCGTGACAATTATGCCCGACTTTGATGTCATCAGAAACAAATCAAGTGTATCGCGCCGCGTCCCGGCATCCAGATCCACTACAACGACATCCGCATCAAGGGTCCGAATAGCGCTGCGGAAGCGTTTCAGGTGCGCATCGCCGGGAGCCGTTGCTTCCAGCAAACCGAACGCGCCGGGTACGATGCTGAGATTGTCGTAGGGCGATGCCGTAATCATGGAATTGAGCGAGCCTTCGTCTCCGTCAAAGAAATAGTCGTCCAACGGCGCACCGGGCGGCATACCCAGCAGGGTCTCGATGTTGGAACATCCGAGGTCAGCGTCAACAATCACCGCGCGCCAGCCGCGCCGGGCTATCTCGACAGACATGTTCACTGCGAGGCAGCTCTTTCCGACACCCCCTTTCCCACCGTCTATATCACGATACACCGCGAGCAGCTTTATCAAATAGCCCATCTCACGGGCGTCCGCGATAT
>DTSJ01000362.1 GCA_012965445.1 Candidatus Hydrogenedentota bacterium | reverse complement strand
GGCTGCGGAGGAGTTCAGTGACCATGATAGGGGAAAGGGCAGCGGAGCGGGTCGGGAAGTCTTTGTCGAAAGAGGGTACGGCGATATGACCGACGACGATGCCTTCCATTTGGCTTCTGATGGCTTCCCTGAACGGGTACATGGCCTGTGCGAGTCCGGTGATCTCCTGATTCATGATGACGCTGAAACCGTCTGAGCCGTATCCCGCTGCTGCGTAGCCCGGGAAGGTTTTTGCGACTGCGATGACTCCGCCTGCGCGGATGCCTTCTGCCATGGCGAGACCGAGGGCGGCGACTTGCGTGTGATCCGAGCCGAAGGATTGCGTTCTGAGATTGGGGAAGGCTGTTGCGGGGTTGTATACGTCGAGCAGGGGGCCGAGTATGATGTTGATGCCGAATGCTTTTGCTGTTGAACCATATTCACGGCCTAGAGACCGTGCTTTTTCCATATCGTTGCTTGAACCGATGTCGACTGCTGATACGGTGCCGGGGATCTGGAGCAGGTTATCTTGGGACGCGTTTTGACTGATGGCGATTAAGGGCAGATCGGAGGACAGGGTGCCGGTACCGGAGGTGGATTTAATGTCGTGGATGAGCGAGCGCGTTTGTTGTTCACTAACGACGTTGCCGGAGCGGAGCATGATACCTCCGGGCTTCAATTCTTTGAGGAATTCTCGGGTACCATCAGCGAGCCATTGTCCGTTGACTGCGATGAAGAGGTGGTGTGCAGCATTGACGGGTGGGAGCTGGGCTGCGAGGGTGACAGGCGTCGATTGAGCATTGGCTGTGGACACAGGAGTCTGGACATTTTCGGTCCGCTGCGGATCGATTTCCGTGGAAGGTGTTTCTGTTTCGAGACCAGCCGATTGAGCGGGTGTTTCTACTGGAGCGGGGTCTTGGGCAAATTGGAGACCGCCTCCGTTCTCGCTAAAGAGTATGAATCCGATGGCGAGTCCGAGGAACAGGCTGAGGAGGCTGGACATTCCTATGTAGAAAGCCCAAATCCAGGCACCGGATTTGCTCATGTTTTTGAAGCCCCCTTCTTATGGATAATCCAATTTTATCATGGAATTGATCCGTTTGCGAGATTAGCACGGAAGGGTGGGCGAATCCAATAGAATCAGGGTTATTCGGGGGTGGCTGCAGGGTGCTGGATATCGACGATTTTGCCTTTGAACGTATCGACTACTTTGGACAGATTTTCGTCCTCGAGGGCTTTTCGACCTTCCTGCTGGTTGACCATATCTCCGATAAGAAGATCACGATCCGTTTCGGAGGGTATTTGTGCGGTCGGTTCAGGGGGAATTTCGCGCACTTGTGCGGCCGATGGAGGGGCGTCGGGTTTGGCAATTTTTGGCGACTCGTCAGAGGCAGGCTCAGGAGGGGTCAGCGGTCTTTTTTTTTTAGGCTTGGGAGTTTCGGTCAGGGTGTCGGTGATTGGGGCGCCGTTTTCCTGAAGTAGTGCGAGCTTTTCGAGGAGGGTGTCTACGGAGATTTCGACGCTTCGTTTGGAGACTTTGATGAGTGTTGCTTCGAGGGCTGTGCGCTGCGCGAGTTGTGACTCGAAGCCGTTTGTGAGTTCTGAGAATTGTTCGACGAGTCGAATGAGTTCTGTGAGGGTAAACTGGTTCGCCCATTGTCTCATTTCGGCGACTTCCTCATCTGGAAGGGCGAGCAATTCTTTTGGTCCGCCGGATTTGCATACGAGGAGGTTGCGGTAGTAGCGGAGGATGTCCTGGACGAATTGTGAGAGGTCTTTTCCTGTTACGACAACGTCTTCGACTGTAGTGAGCAGTGTGGTGACATCTTGTTCGCAGATGGCCCGGCAGAGGGAGTGCATAACTTCCCAGTCTACAAGTCCAAGGAGGTTGAATACGTCTTCGAAGGTGATTTCTTTGTCACAGTAAGACATGAGCTGGTCGAGTATGCTTTCTGAATCGCGTACTCCGCCATCGGCCGCTCGTGCTATGGCTGCGAGAGCTTCGTCGCTGCAGGCCATGCCTTCTGCATCGAGTATTTTTCGAAGGAGTTGTTTTAGGTCGTCGACGCCGACTCTTCGAAAGTCGTAGCGTTGACATCTGGAGATGATGGTCGCGGGGACTTTGTGTGCTTCGGTTGTAGCGAGAATAAAGACAGCGTGTGCGGGGGGTTCTTCGAGTGTTTTGAGAAGTGCGTTGAATGCAGCAATCGAGAGTTGATGGACTTCGTCGATGACGTATAGTTTGTATCGTGCGTTGGCGGGTACCATGCGAATGTTTTCGCGAATCTGGCGTACGTCTTCGACAC
>DTSJ01000361.1 GCA_012965445.1 Candidatus Hydrogenedentota bacterium | reverse complement strand
GAAGGCAAAAGAGAGATAGCCTGGACCGCATGCGATGTCGAGGACAGTGTGGGCGGATCGAGCGTCTGCAAGGGCGACGATTTTGTGCAATCCGGCCTGGTTCTTTACGTAGTCGAGCTGCTGATATGCAACGCCGTGCTTGGTGAACTGCAGCTCTATGTTGGAGAGATGCTTCGAAGAGTCGGTCATCGGATAGTCCTTGAATCGGAAGGGCGGAAGGTACTGTAATTACAGCGCTTTTACTTCTTCGGAGAGCAGCTGGACTAGTTTTTCGGCTTCTTCCTGGGAGTCGTGCTGGACCATGATGCGGACGATTGGCTCTGTTCCTGAGGGCCGTATGACGACGCGGCCTTTTCCGTTGAGTTCGGTTTCAGTGCGTTCTGAGATGGCGTTGAGTGCTTCCTGAGGTGGTTTTCCGGCCCCGTTGAGGGGAATACTAGCGTGTGCCTCAGGCATCGCGGTATAGATTGAGGCGAGTTCGGACAATTTTTGGCCTTTTCGAATCATTACGGCGAGCATCTGAAGGGCTGTGATGAGGGCGTCGCCAGTGGTGTTGTGTTCGAGCATGATGACGTGGCCTGAAGACTCGCCGCCGAGCAGCATACCGCCTTCACGCATGGCTTCGACGACATAGCGGTCGCCGACGCGGGTGTGCAGGATTTTGCCGCCGAGGGGTTTGAGGGCATTGGAGAGCCCGCCGTTGGCCATGATGGTGGTGACGATGGTTTTGGTGGGGAGGAGGTCTCGCTCAAGGAGGTCGGTGGCGAGAATGGCGATTACTGCGTTTCCGTCGATGAGCTGTCCGTTTTCGTCCGAAAATACGACGCGGTCACCGTCTCCGTCGAAGGCGATTCCGAGATCAGCTTTCTCGCCGATGACATGCTGCTGCATGACGAAGGGTTCCGTTGAGCCGCATGCTTCATTGATGTTCGTGCCGTTGGGTTTGTCGCCAATGGAGATTACTTCGGCGCCGAGCTCGCGGATCGTGTTCGGTCCGACTTTGTAGCACGCGCCGTGTGCGGAATCGACGACGATCTTGAGTCCGTCCAGGCGCACGCCTTTCGGGAAGGTCGATTTTGCATATTCAATGTAGCGTCCCTGGGCATCATCGATACGTTTTACCCAGCCGATTTCGTCGCCGGTGGGTCGCAGGTTCTCGATGGCATCGCTTTTGACGAGATGCTCGATTTCATCTTCGACATCGTCCGGCAGCTTGAAGCCGTCGGGACCGAAGAATTTAATTCCATTGTCTTCGTAGGGATTGTGAGAGGCGGAGATCATGATGGCAGCATCCGCGCGAAGGCTTCGCATGATATAGGAAACGCCCGGAGTGGGGAGCGGGCCGACGACCTCGACGTTGACGCCCATCGCGCAGAGTCCAGCGGTGAGGGCGTTTTCCAGCATGTAGCCGGACTTGCGCGTGTCTTTCCCGATGAGGATGGTATGCGGGCGGTCATCTTGCTGAAAGTAGAATCCGGCTGCGCGTCCGACCTGGAGCGCCGTTTCCACGTTCATTGGGTAAACGTTGGCTTTGCCTCGAATTCCGTCCGTCCCGAAAAGTCGCTCAGTCAAAGTGTATCCTTCCCAGAGCCGCGTCCGTCATCCGCGCCACCTTCGCCATGGCTGGCACATCGTGAACGCGTACAGCATTCGCGCCGTTGCAGATGGATACCGCGACGGTGGCCGCAGTTCCTTCGGTCCGATCTTCGAGGTCAGCGTTCAGGACGGTTCCAATGGTTGATTTATTTGAAGTTCCCACGAGCAAGGGGCATCCAAATTGTTTAAAAGCGTAGAGGTGCTGCAAGATGCTTAGATTATGCCCGACTGTCTTACCGAAACCAAATCCCGGGTCGAGCCATATTTTATCGGTGTCTACGCCTGCTTTGGCCGCGAAGTCGAGGCGTTCCTCGAAAAATGCACATATATCGTCAATGACGTCGTCGTATTCCGGGGCATCCTGCATGGTATTCGGCAGCCCCTGCATGTGCATGAGGACGCATTCGACCCCTGCGTCCGCGATGATGCCTGCCATGTTGTCGTCCCCGCGTAAGGCTGTAATATCGTTGATCATGACCGCTCCGTGTGCAATGGATTCGCGGGCTGTCTCGGCGCGATAGGTGTCTACAGAGATGTAATACTCTTTGCCAGCTAACGCGTCCAGGGCAGGGATGACGCGTTCGAGTTCTTCTTCGAGTCCCACGGGTTTCGCGCCGGGACGTGAGGATTCGCCGCCGATATCGAGCATGTGCGCGCCTGCGTCGACCATCTCTCTGGCAATCTGGACAACGGCGTTTTCGGACTGAACGCGGCTGGGAAGGTAGAAGGAATCAGGTGTTATGTTCAGCACACCCATGACCTGGGTGCATGAAACGGTCATAGACTCCGGTATGCGTGAACTCATGCTGTACCCTTGCTAAGCAGTCCGTTGCAAAAGTGGAACGTGGCCCGCGAGCGGTCTTTTTTGCCGAAATCTTCGTTGCGAGCCCTCAAAAATGCTCGCATTTCCTTCGGGTACGTGCCTCGATTTCGACCAAAAATCCTCGCACTCGACATCACGCCACTTTTGCAACGGACTTGCTGGGGTATTACGCCGTACCCGGTACGATGTCCCCTGGCACATCGTCGTTGGTGTCTGGTGTTTCTTCCTCGGTCGCGGTAGTGGGATTCGATTCGACGACTTCTTCTTCCTTGGCTGCCGCGACGACGGGTTCTTTGTATTCCTCTCTTTCGGGGAGGATATCCGACCCTGCGACCTCGATTATGATTTCGTCGAGTTCTTTTCCGTCGAGGGTTTCGCGTTCGACGAGTGCTTCGGTAATCGCGTCGAGAATTATGCGATGCTCTGTGAGCATTTCCATTGCGTCTTCATAGGCGCTCTTGAGCAACGCGGAAATGGTTTTGTCTACAGCGTAGGCAGTTTCATCTGAAAAATCACGCTGCTTGCTGAAATCGCGACCGAGGAAGACTTCTCCAGCCGAACCGAAGGCAATAGGACCAAGGTCACTCATACCCCAGTCGCATACCATGGAGTGGGCCTGACGTGTCGCCATCTGGAGATCGCCTGCCGCGCCGCTGGTAAATTCGTTGTATACGATTTCCTCGGCAGCACGCCCGCCCATGGCAACGCGCAGCATGGCGAGGGAATAGCTTTTGCTGATGTTGTGTCGATCTTCAACCGGGAGCCAGCTGGTGAGTCCGAGGGAAGCACCACGCGGGATGATGGTGACCTTGTGTACAGGGTCTGCGCCGTCAATCAGTCGGCAGATGAGGGCATGACCGGCTTCGTGAACGGCGGTGTTGCGGGCTTCTTTTGGGGTGATTACCATACTGCGGCGTTCGGGACCCATCATAACGCGATCTTTGGCTTCTTCAAAGTCGTGTTTTTCTACATCTTCCTGGTCACGTCGCGCGGCCATGAGCGCGGCCTCGTTGACCAGATTCGCGAGATCAGCACCTGAGAATCCAGGGGTGCCTCGCGCAATCACACGTGGTTCCACATCGTCCGAAATAGGAACTTTATTGTTTTCGATGTGGATTTTGAGAATGGCCTCGCGACCCTTGATGTCGGGGTTGCTGACCATAACCTGTCGGTCAAAACGTCCCGGACGCATGAGGGCTTTATCGAGTACATCGGGGCGGTTGGTGGCGGCCATGAGAATGACGCCTTCGGTTCCGCTGAATCCGTCCATTTCGACGAGGAGCTGGTTTAGGGTCTGCTCACGTTCGTCGTGGCCTCCGCCCATTCCGGCGCCGCGCTGGCGACCAACCGCGTCGATTTCGTCGATGAAAATGATGCAAGGGGCGTTTTTCTGCCCTTGAGCGAAGAGATCGCGGACACGGCTTGCGCCGACACCCACGAACATTTCCACGAAGTCGGAGCCGCTGATAGCGAAGAAGGGTACATTGGCTTCACCAGCGACAGCGCGGGCGAGCAGGGTTTTTCCTGAGCCTGGAGGGCCGATGAGCAGTACGCCTCTGGGGATTCTGCCGCCGAGTTTGGTGAACTTCTTGGGGTCGCGGAGGAATTCGATAATTTCCAGGAGCTCTTCCTTGGCTTCGTCTACGCCGGCAACATCCTTGAAGGTAGTCATCTTGTCGCCGGGTGCGAATCGGCGCGCACGGCTCTTTCCGAAGGACATGGCTTTATTGCTGCCGCCCTGCATCTGGCGGAGCATGAAGAACCAGAAAAGACCGAAAATGAGGATGAGGGGAGCAATCGACCAGAAAATATTCCAGAAGCTGCTTTCCGAGTGAGTATCAGCGGGAATTTTCTGTTCCTCCAGCGCTGTCTTCCATGTTTGTTTGTACTCGTCAGTGGTGAACTCCATGGCACTCTGACCATCGACCTCGTTTTTGAAACTCACTTTGAACCGATAGAGTTCGTCGCTGTTGCGGGCCACATCGACACTTTCGACGTTTTTCTCGGTGATCAATTGTGATTCGAAATCGTAGGAGGTGAGCTCCTTGTCCGATGATTTGTCTCCGCTGAACTTCGTCAACCCGAATAGGAGGATAATCAGGATAACGATCCATAACGAAGCCTGTTTGAAAATTCCGCTCATAATATTGATTTGACCTTCTGTAGTTTTTAGAATGGTTTGACCATTCGGACATGGAATTGTTTCACCCCATGTAAACTGAATACTTGTAGCATACTCTATGATAGCACACGATTCGGGGGCAAACAATCCCACGCAGATTGAACTTTAACCCTGATATCGACCAGAATACAGCTTTTATAGACCTTTTCGGGCGACATTATTCGCATAATCTATTCTCAATTGGAAGGTAACACTTTATGACAACAGAGCATTCCTGTACGCGTGTCGCCATAATTATGGCCGGAGGCTCCGGCGAGCGTTTCTGGCCATTGTCGCGTCAACATCGCCCCAAACAGCTGTTGAATCTAACATCCGATACCAAGAATATGCTTCAGGAGGCGGTGGAACGCCTCACGCCGTTAATAGCGCCCGAGCATATTTATGTAGTGACTGGTGAGCATCTTGTGGATGCGATTCAAACGGCGGGAGTCGGGATTGCGGCGGACAATGTGGTCGCGGAACCCTGTAAGCGGGATACGGCCGGTTGTTTGATTTTTGCTGCAGCGCATATTCTGGCTCGATACGGGGGTGATGGATCCAATGTATCGATGGCAGTGGTTACGGCAGATCACGAGATCGGCGAGCCGCATCTGTTTCGAAGTACGATTGACGCCTCCCTGCATGTTGCCGAAACGCAGGAGGCTTTGGTGACGCACGGGATTGTGCCGACACGACCAGACACTGGCTTCGGGTATATCGAGGAGTCTTCGGAGCCGGGGGAAGCTTTTGAGGTCGGCGGAATCCGCATGGCGAAAGCGGAGGCGTTCCACGAGAAACCGAACGAGGAGAAAGCAGAGGACTTCATCGCAACGGGCCACTACTTTTGGAACAGCGGTATGTTTTTCTGGCGGGTGGACACTTTTGTGAACGAGATGCAACTTGCACGACCTGAAATGGCTGAGGCGATCAGGGCGATGGCAAAATCGATTGGGCAGCGAGACAAAGGCACCACGCGTACGCTCTTCGAGAAACTTGAGGGGATCTCAATTGATTATGCGCTGATGGAGCACTCACAGAACGTAATTGTGGTACGTGCGGAGTATCCCTGGGACGACGTGGGGTCGTGGCCGAGTCTGGATCGTACGCGGGAGCGCGACGAACAGGGTAACGTGGGCATCGGGAATCCGGTGATCCTGGATTCGGAGAATACGATTGTCTACAACGACCTTGGTGAAGACGCGATGTCCGTGAGTGTGATTGGGGTTCGTGATCTTGTGGTCGTGGTGTCTGAGGACGGTATCCTGGTTGTTCCGAAGGACAAAGCGATGCACGTGCGAGATGCGGTCAAGGAATTGCGTGCGAGGGGTTCGAAGCACGTGTAGAAGGGGTTTTCCCGACCAGAGAACAGGTGCAGGACGATCAGTTAAGGCCTGTATTATTGGAACTTAATTGATTTATATGGTTTGAATTGGAAGATTGCTGCGCTTCGTACTTTTTTTGGAAGCACAGCCAGCCCTCTGTATGTAATAATGGGCGTTGCTTTTCCCGTTTATAGTTCAAAAAAGGACATTTCTTATGAAAAGGCTCGGTGTTTTCTTTGGTATTGGCGTATTGTGTGTCGGACTGGGCTCGTGTAGCAAGTCTGAAGAGCCTGCTGAGGAGCAGGCTTCCGGCGGCTATGGTGACATGGAAATCGATCCTTCTGGAATTCCGACGGCGCAGAAGCGGGGCATGCAGGATGGTCAATGGATTGCATACGGCGGCGATAAGGGGAGCATGAAGTATTCGTCGCTGGACCAGATCAACAAGGACAACGTTAAGGATTTGGTCGTGGCTTGGGAGTGGGAGTCTCCGGATGGCGCGGTGTCGAAGGCCAATCCTGATAATCGCGGATTGATCCCTTTTTTGAATGAGGTCACACCGATTGTCGTGAATGGTGTGATGTATGCCTCGACGAGTTTTAGTCAGGTCGCTGCGATCAATCCTGTGACAGGTGAGACGATTTGGATTTTTGATACCGAGAGTTGGCGTGGGGGTCGTCCGACGAATCTGGGTTTCGTGCACCGGGGTGTTTCTTATTGGAATGACGGGGATGATGAGCGAATTTTTATTGGCACGGGTGATATGAAGTTGTGGTCGATCGATGCTAAGACGGGTGAACCTGCTGAGGAGTTTAATGGGGGTAAGCCCATTGATTTGATTGCGACGAATCGTCGTGCGGATTCGATTAATCCGAAAACGATGGCAGTGTCGTCTCCGCCGGTGATTTGCAATGGGGTCGTTATTGTGGGCTCGTCGATTTTTGATGGCCCGACGTTGAAGGAAATGCCTCCGGGTGATGTTCGTGCATTTGATGCGAAGACGGGTGCTGAGAAGTGGACGTTTTATAATCCTCCGATGAAGGGTACCGAGGGCTATGACACTTGGAAGGATGGGAGTGCGGATTACACAGGTAATGGGAATGTCTGGACGAATATGACGGTAGATGAGGAACTCGGCTATGTTTATCTGCCGTTTGGGACGCCGACGAATGATTGGTATGGTGGCCATCGCAAGGGCGCGAATCTTTTTGCTGAGACCTTGGTGTGTATTGAGGCTTCGACGGGTAAGAAGGTGTGGCATTTTCAGACGACGCATCACGGCGTTTGGGATTATGATTTGTGCGCGGCGCCGACCTTGCTGGACGTGACGGTCGATGGCAAGGCTATCAAGGCTGTTGCGCAAGTGAGTAAGCAGGGATTTATTTATGTGTTCAATCGAGAGACTGGTGAGCCGGTGTGGCCGATTGAGGAGCTCGCGGTTCCGCAGTCAAAAGTGCCGGGTGAGGAGACTCATCCTACGCAGCCATTCCCGACGAAGCCGATGCCCTATGAGCGCCAGGGATCGTTCGAGGAGGATTTGATTGATTTCACGCCTGAGATTCTTGAGGAGGCGAAGAAGATTTTTGCGAAATATAATTCAGGGCCGATTTTCACTCCGCCGATGGAGGGCAAGGGTACCATTTATATGCCGGGCTGGGGCGGCGGCGCGAATTGGATGGGGAGCGCGGCTGATCCGGAGACGGGCATCATTTATATTCCTTCGATGACGGGACCGATTTCGCTTACGTTGACGAAGCCTGATCCTGCGCGTTCGAATATGGATTTTCTGGGCGCGAACGTGGGGGTGAATGGCCCATTTGGTTTGCCCTTGTTTAAGCCGCCCTACGGTCGCATTACGGCGATCGATTTGAATACGGGCGAACATGTCTGGCAGGTCGCGCATGGTGATGGGCCGAAGAATCATGCGAAGTTGAAAGATTTGGATCTGCCCGCGCTTGGGAATTCTTCGCGGGGTCATCCCCTGCTGACGAAAACGATGTTGTTTATTTTTGAGGCTGGATTTGGTCGCGGCTCTAGCGGCGGCGGGGCGAATGTAAATTTCCGGTGTTATGACAAGGCTACGGGCGAGATGGTGTATGCCGGTGCAGTTCCTTCCGGGCCAACGGGTACGCCGATGACCTATATGATTGATGGCAAGCAATATATTACAATACCCACCGGTATGGGCCGGATGCCTTCGAAGTTTATAACGATGTCATTGCCCTAGTAAGGTTTCGGAGTATTTATTTGGATCAATGAAGTTATACAGATATGGGCCGTTGGAATTTGGACGGCATTGTGACAACAAGGAGCAAGTAGCATGAAACGAGTAATATGGCTGAGCGCGCTTGTGACGGCGTTAGCAATGACAAGTGTCCAGGCGCAGTTGCCCCCGGACGCGGTGAAGCTGGATCGGGTCAAAATTTCGCAGAAGATTAGGGCCGAAAACTTTTGTCCGGTACATAAGGAATACGCCGAAACACCCGTTTCGACCTGGGAACATGCGGGCGTGACGTATGGCGGGAATACGGCTGAATGCGCGACGCTGTT
>DTSJ01000360.1 GCA_012965445.1 Candidatus Hydrogenedentota bacterium | reverse complement strand
GTTCACACGAAACCGGGGAAAAGAAGGAAAACTATCATCGAATCGAACGCAGCTACGGCAGCTTCAAACGCAGCTTCCGAATCCCGGGTGGATTTCAGCATGATAAAGTAAAAGCCACCTTTACTGATGGTGTTCTGCGACTAACCCTGCCCAAAATGGACGAACAAAAAGCCAAGCAAATCGAAGTTTCCGGCAACTAATTGGGACTAACAGGGATTAAAAGAGCAAAAGAACCAGTTGAAATTACTTGACAGGCTATAGTCCTGACACCGTCCCTCACCTCCCGAGGGACCCCGCCCCTGTACGGTTTCACCCTCCGTGCAGGGGCTTCTGTACTATAAATGAGCCCTACTGCGCTTGAAACAGATCGAATTTTGTACTATACTCCTTGTTTAAGCATAATTTGCTGATTTTCCGAACACGATATCCATAATGCCTAGGCAGGAAACGTGTTACAATAGACGCGGTGTAGTTCGTTATTTAGATAGCGGTCACGTAGCGTGATAACTGTCTATGGAGGTGTTTGTTATGATGGGTTTAGGTCCTGGGGAATTGGGCATCATCCTCGTGATTGTACTGGTGATCTTCGGTGGTAAAAAGTTACGGAATCTCGGAAGTGATCTCGGAGGCGCAATTTCCGAATTTAAAACCAGTCTAAAAGATGACACAGAAGAATCCGATGATTCCACATCTGAACCCGCAGCTGAAAAGACCCCCGAACCCATTGAAGCAGGGGCATCGAACGAACCCAAAGAAGACGAATAAAAATCGGTTAATAGCATTTCATCGTCAGGCATGCACCTTCAACGTGCATGCCTTTTTTTATGTCACGCGAACACGGTCACGCCGTCACGCAGCGCCCTAAGTACCATCGGATAAGCGACCGAAGATCCCCTGAGCGTCACCGGCCTCACCCTTACCGAATCCGACACGACTCCATCTCGACCCAGCACGTCAATCCGATCCTTCAAGATCTCAACCGAGCCGTCGTCTCCAAGCACTCTGCCAAAAGACTTCTGCGTCGAAACAACCGTCGAAATCGTCGCACGCAGACCTTCTTCAAAATAGAGACTGGCCAGAATATTTTCAGGCTCCTCAGAAAATTCGAAATCCCCCAGTGCCGAAACTTTTTCCAGCGTCAATTTTCGGGCAATATGCTCTACAGTGATCACCGCTGTTTCAAAATCGAAATTATCCGTGCAGTGAAACTGAATGTATTCGAGCGAGCCGATGCCACCACCCGCTACCACCCCCTCAAGTGCCGCAACATGAGCAGAAGTCGGAAGCGCACCCCAGCTATCGAGAGGAGCAAGGCATGCCGTACCGATAGCAACACCTGACGCAAGAAAACGTCGACGCGATATATAAAAGTGTTCGTCCACAACAAACCCCAGTTACCTGACGACCCCAGTATCCAGAAAGCATATCGACGATGCAAATAAAAAGGGCCCGCCCCGCACCAGCGGAATCGGCCTTAGTGATTATAGCTATCGATCGCGATCACGCAGTCGGCAAATATGGAGCCGACATCGAGTAACCGTTCTCGTAGGGTCGATACGCCCAGTCATTAGCCTTCTTGACTGCGGTAGTATCCGTACCCGTAAATTTCAGGTTCTCGTCGTCCCAGCCCAGCCGTCCCCCGGCCACATACGCGCTCGTGCCCATGTGACACACCTTAGCCGTATTAAACGCCGACTCAACAAAGCAGATCGGATCTTTGCGCGTCTTGATGCAGTCAATCCAGTTTTCCCAATGCGCTTTGTTCATCGTCCCTTCCTTGACGTTCGTCACTTCCAGTTCCTCAATACCGCTGTTGCTCGCCGTGACCTTGTACCCCGTGCGGTCAACAACGATCGTGCCCTTCTCACCGTGGAATCGGATCCCGTAATAATTCCCCTCAGTGACACCGTTGTACACACGGTTCGAGAAACTCAGAATATAATTATCAAACTTGTACAACGTCTCAAGCGTGTCTGGAGTCGTACGCTCATCATCAATCACGTAATTGCCCGTAAACGAAGTCACTTCACGCGGCGGATTATCCTCGCCCATCGCCCACAGCGCAATGTCGATCAAGTGAGCACCCCAATCCGTCATCTTCCCGCCCGAATAATTCAAAAACCAACGGAAATTGTATATATGGCGATTGCTGTTATAAGGAACCTTAGGAGTCCACCCCAGATAACGATCCCAAAAAGGCGGTACCGGCTTCGTTCTCCCAGGTTTCAACGGTTTCAGCTCCCGATCATGAAACCAAGTCTCCACCCGGCCCACCTTCCCAATATACCCCTCCTG
>DTSJ01000359.1 GCA_012965445.1 Candidatus Hydrogenedentota bacterium | reverse complement strand
TTTTCGAACTCTCCTCAAATTCAGTCCTGAGAATTCAATCTATCCACTCGTGCTTCCACCCTAAACGTAGAGGCTTCTCAGCTGCCCTCCTCGACTCGAGCACAAACCAACTCGTTGCCGCACGTTACGTCGACGTTGGACTGACCGTACAGATTGGGGTACACGGGAGGTGGTCGTACGAGGACAGGATTTTGGGGATAGCCAGCGGTGGGCTCGGCATTACCCACCGAAAGGGTCAATTTAAGTGTTTCTTGAAACATCTTTTGTAGAATATCAGTCACTAACTCGAAAAGGTGTAGTACTACACCTTTTGTATGCAAATTGAGCACTATATTAGAAATTGAGCGCAACGCTTGATTTCACGATCGCGTTGTTTTATAGTGCGTTCATTGCAACGGGTTGCGTGACGTTTCGCTTCAGCTTTGGCTACGGTTCAGGAGGTCGGGGGTTTTGTGAGAATGCTGTCAGTCACTGAATCCCAGCGCGCCTGTCAGTCACAGGATCTCAGGGTTAGGCTGAGTTTTTTGACCCTACGGGCTTTTTCGGGGGCGCGAATCCGGGTATCAGGCTTAATAGACACAGTCTATCTGGCGTATTCACCAGCTCCACGGCCCCTGTTTATAGTGAATTGAGTGATTCAGGGGGTTGTTGCTACACTGCGGACTTGTCTGGAGGAGGGTATTTCTTTGAATCGTGTCGAGGGGAAAGTGGTTATTGTGACGGGCGGTGCTTCGGGCCTGGGCGCGGCGGATGCGCGAATGCTTGCGATGCATGGCGCGCAGGTTGTATTGACGGATGTGGATGCGGAAGGCGGACGCGCCGTTGCGGAGGAAACTGGAGGGGAATTCATTGAACAGGATGTATCTGATGAAGAGTCCTGGCCTGCGCTGATAGATGGAGTGATGGAAAAATACGGTAAACTGGATGTGCTGGTAAACAACGCGGGGATTGCACCTATCGGAACAGTTGAATCGACGACGACCGAAGTTTGGCACAGGGTGTTGGCCATTCATCTGGACGGTATGTTTTTCGGGTGCCGGGCCGCGATTCCTGCCATGAAGAAAGGGGGCGGCGGCTCGATCATCAATATGTCTTCGACAGCTGCGATGGTGGGACATGCTCCCTATTTTGCGTATGCGGCGGCGAAGGGTGGTATCCGCTCGATGACGAAATCGATGGCGATACATTGTCGCGACACGAAGACCGGAGTTCGGTGTAATTCGATTCATCCGGGCAGCATCAACACGCCGATGGTGCAGGAATCGTTCAAGGCGCTGGCGGGGATCGAGCTGAAACAGGACGCTGATCCGGAAACGATTCGGACTACCATGGGAGTCGGGCAACCCGAGGATGTCGCGAACATGGTGCTGTATCTGGCGTCCGACGAGTCGAGGCACGTGACCGGGGCGGAGATGATGGTCGACTTTGGCGGTTCGATCGTTTAGAGCGCTCTAGGCGTACATCTCGACGAGTTCTAATGTCGTACCGTCGGGATCTTTGAAGTAGACGAATCTGGACGGCGGCATGTTTTCCATCTCGACCGTCACTGGTTCCGAAAGAAATTCAACGCCTCGGTCCTTCAGAGTTGCGACGTCCGCATCGAGGTCCGTCGTGGACAAGGCAATTCGACCCAGACCCAGATGGTAGAGATGTGAATAGGGCGGCGTGTCATCGCTGGGCTCTTTCCACTCCAGCAGATCGATCATCGTCTGCGAATCGGGCAATCGCATCAGGCCCCCTTTCACCTGATACGGGGGCATTCCCACTGCGGCGGCGACGTCCGGGGTGCTGCGTTCGGGCACCATGACCAGAAGCCCGAATCCGAGCGATTCGTAGAACTCCCGGGACCGCTCGAAGTCGCTGCAGTTAATGTTCACGTGTACCATTCCCGAAATATTCATGTTATCTCCGTCGTTGGTCGTGCCGACCCGGATCCTGCGTTGAGATCAGAGCCTGGGACTAACTGTGCTGAACCAGGTTGCGGATTCGAGACCGCAAGATCCCTGCCTGCACCGCACCAGAGCGCATAAACGCGACGGTGGTACCCAGGCACTATCAGGCGGAATGGTAGCTAGTCCGAGCTTGGCGCGCCTTCAACAGCATCGTCCGCCACGACGGGATCGGTATAGCGCATCCAGGCGAACATCATTTCCGAAGTCGTAGGCCGTCCCCAGCCGATATCCTTTGTCGGATCGGGATTCGAGTCGTTATCAACTGAATTATCCCACCATGCGGTCATTTCAAGGCGGGTTCCCTTGGGGATGAATTTGTACTGTTCGTATTCGTAGGTTGTCTGCCAGTTGAAGTCGTACTTGGGAACGCTGAGTACGCGCTCCTCGGTACCGTCAGGATAGAATGCCATGATTTCGACGGCCTTGCCGCGCACGTGCATGTGAGGCATGAAGGACACCAGCCGGGAATCGTTTGGAAACGTAAATTCTGATTTGGCTGAGTAATTCGCGTCTCCCGCGGGGATGCGGAACCGGAAATTACCCATAGAATCCCCATGAAACGCGTAGGTCGGTTTATAGTCCCTGGGATAAAATTTCAGACCGACTTTCGTCTGGTCCCACACGCCAGTTCCGGGGCCGGGTTCTTTGTGATAGTGCATTTTGAACGTGACCGTTTGGCCGGGCCGGATTTTGCGTCCGTAACCTTCGCGATAGAATCGCGGGTCGCCACCGGGGACAAGCGAACCGAGGGAGGAGATTACATGATGTACTGCGCCGCTGCCTGCGCGCACCTGGTTTGCCTGAAGCCATCGTTGCTCCGTGAGAATGTCGTCTCCCAGCGTTGTCTCGAAGTCGACGTACAAGTCTCGCACATCGTCCTCTACAAAGTAAGGCTCCGGCATGCTGACGACCACATCTGGGACACCGATTCCCCATCCATCGTTATCAGCAAGCTCAAGGGCATCAGGAGCGTCCTTTGGGTTGCCACGCAAAGCGCCCTTCTCTACCCAGCGAACTATCGTCGCAATATCGTTTTCGGTGAGCGTTCGTTCATTCTCGAACTGGCCTTGATGTTCCGGGGCGGCATGCCACGGAGGCATGGTCTTTCCGGATACCTGCTTCGCGATTGCCTTCGCCCACGGGCGCGTTTCAGCGTAAGTCGTTAGAGACATCGGGGCAATCATCCCGCCCATGTTTGTACCGCTCGGACGGTGACAAACCTGACAGTTTTCCTGCAGTATAGGCTGCACGTCTTTATGAAAGGTTGGCTTGGATGCAATATCGGCAAATACCGGCATAGCCAAACACAGAATCGCAACCACCGAACCCAAAACTGTCCATTCGTTTCTACTTATCATGATGCCTTCTCCTAGCAGGTAAACCCACGATTTAGAATTATTCTACACCTATTCAGGACCACTTTCAAACTCGTATCTTCATTATAATGCTCATCTCCAGTGGACGGTCAATCCGGGATTTATGCTGCCAGTTTCGGCTTTGGTTTCATGTTATCTTCATATTTTATGGGTGATCGAACAATGCGACGCACGGTGTCGTGCTTGAGATGCATCATGGGAACGTGGTTTTGGATTGAGCGACTCGCCTGACAGAAGGGTTAAACCCAGATCGTTTCGGAGGGGTCGGGGGCAATCGATATTCGGTGTTTGTATTGGGATGCGGGGGTGTGTACACTGAATCGTTATGATAACGGACAAGATTATCTCTGCGCGAACTGTTGGGCATTTGTTTCGGAATCGAATCGAGGAGTCGGGTTCTGAGGATGCGTATGAGGTTGAGGTTGAGGGGCGTTGGGTGTCTACGACGTGGCGTGAGTATGGGGAGTTGGTGTCTGCTTTTTCGACGGGGTTGAAGTCGCTGGGGATTGAGTCGGGGATGCGCGCGGCGATCTGGGGAAACACGACACCGCAGTGGACGATAGCGGATCTCGGGATCATGTCGCTTGGGGGATGTTCGGCGGGGATTTATCAGACGTGTACGGCTGATCAGGCGGCTTATATTATTTCCGATTCGGGGGCGCGGGTGGTGATTGTTGATACGCGTGAACGGCTGGATATGGCGATGTCGGTTCGAGATGATACGCCGGAGGTGATGCTGTATGTTTTGTGGGAGGGGGAGGCTTCCGCGGATGAGTGCGTGCGTAGTTTTGGTTCGGTGTTGGAGATGGGGCGGGCATACGAAGAGGAGCATCCGGGTGCGTATGGGGAAATGATCGATGCTTTGACGCCTGACACGACGGCGGTGCTGGTGTATACGAGCGGCACGACGGGGCCTCCGAAGGGTGCGATGTTGTCACACCGGAATTGTCTGTTTTGTTCTGAAGCGGTGTATGACCGGATGGAGGATCGGGCGGACAAATCTGCGATTGCTTTTTTGCCTTTGAGTCATGTGGCGGAGCATGTGGTTGGTTTTATCGGGCGGATTTATGGTGGAACGAAGGCGTATTTTATTGAGGATATGCTTCGGTTTACGGAGATAGCTCAGGCGAAGCATCCTACTTTGGTTGGGGGTGTGCCGCGTTTGTTTGAGAAGGCCTATACGGCGATCATGGGTCGGGTGAGTTCGGCACCTCCAGGGAGACAGAAGCTGTTTGCGTGGGCGCTGAAGGCAGGCATCCAAGCGTCGGAGTATCGGATGGCGGATGAGTCTGTGCCATTGTGGGTGTCGATGAAGTTTGGTGTGGCGGACGCTTTGGTTTTGTCCAAAATTCGGGGGGCGCTTGGGGGGGAAGTGGATACGATAGTATGCGGGGCAGCACCGATATCGGCGGATATTGTTCAGTTTTTCAATGGTATCGGCATTCCGTTTTATGAGGTCTACGGGATGACTGAGTCTTCGGGGATCAGTCATATCAATTCGGTGGGCCAGTATAAGGTGAATACCGTGGGGACGGTTGTGAAGGGTTTTGAATGCCGGATTGCTGAGGATGGTGAGATTCTTATTAAGGGTGACGGTGTGTTTCAGGGGTATTTGAATAAACCTGAGGCGACGGCTGAGACCATCGACTCGGAGGGCTGGCTGCATACGGGTGACATCGGGGAGGTGGATGCTGAGGGATTTTGCGGATAACGGATCGGAAGAAGAACCTGCTGATTACGGCGGGGGGGAAGAATGTTGCTCCTTCGAATATTGAGATCCTGATTACGCGGGAGCCGCTGATTTCGCAGGTTGTCGTGATCGGGGATCGGCGGCGATTTTTGTCGGCGTTGATTACGATTTCCGCTGAGGGAATTGCAGGCCTGCAGGAGACGGAGGCTTTTTCGGGGAAGAGTGCGCAGGAGATTCTGGAGAGTGACCATGTGCGATCGCTCGTGGAGAAGAGCGTTGGGGATGCCAACAGCGAGCTGGCGCGGTATGAGAATATTCGGAAGTATGAGATTCTTCCGGTCGAGTTCACTGAAGAAAAGGATGAGATGACGCCAACGATGAAAATCAAGCGGCGGGTGGTGCTGGAGAACTACGCGGACGTAATTGAGGGATTTTACGCCGAGGAAGTCTAGGACGCGGCGGGCTTCTTTTTTCCGGGACGGGGGTAGAGATCGCGGAGTTTTTGGGGATAGAGGTCGTGGATTTTTTCGTAGAGGAACCACATAAGCGCGTCTTTGGCTACATGGGGGACTTCAACGAAGCGTAGACCGTAGCGGTTTTGCTGGTCGGATGTTGTGGGGTCGCTGTATACGATCTGAACGAGTAGTTTGAAGGGTTCTGATTTGGGCAGCTTCATCTTGAGGTTGAACATTGCCCCAGCTTGGAGTTCCGAGTCGGTTTTCACGAGTGCGCCGTCGATGGTGATGTCTTTCATCTGTGCTTGCAGTGGTTTATCGTCTTCGAGTTCGTTGAGTACAACTGGGAAGTCGGTGGGTACGCGCCAGTTTTTGCGTCCTGTGTTGTGTCTGGCGGATTCTGCTCGTTCGAGCATGATGCCGGACTGGTTCATTTTTGGGCCGCTTGCGACGCGTGCGTGGAAGCCGATGAATCCGCCTGCTTCGTGGAAGGAGAGTTCGACGCCTGTGCCTTCTTTGATAATGTCGGCAGTGGGGTAGCTGATCCAGATTGCGTCGCCAGAAATGCCGAGGATCTCGACGACAAGAGTGCGCCCCATGGCGGTGAGGAAGCATTCTTTTTCGGGTTGTAGGGGTGATTGGGCGGTCATGGTTTTTCTCCCGTTTCACTATACGCGGGAAGGCGGGTGTGTCACAAGCGCGGGGGGCAACTACGAATTATTCTCCAAATCGTCATGGGCGGCGACTTATAGGTAAACTACCGAAACTTGGGAAAGGAATGGAGTATGTACGCAGATGATGTAGTGCTGTTGTGCGCGTGGATGGAGTCTCGGGATGCACAGGCATTCAAGACGTTGACTCAGCGGGATGGTGAAACGCCGTTTGTGGAGTTTGAGTTTTAGGAGTCCAGCATCAGGACCATATCTGGGCATCACGAGTCGAGCATGAGGACCATGGGGTGTTCCAGTGTTTCGCAGATCCAGCGGGTGAATCGTGCTGCGTCGGCGCCGTCGATTACCCGGTGGTCGTAGGAGAGGGATATGGGCATCATGGTGCGGGGGACGAATTCTCCGTCGATGTAGACGGATTCTACTCTGGAGCGGGAGACGCCGAGGATAGCGACTTCGGGCGCGTTGACGATGGGGGTGAAGGAGGTGCCGCCGATTCCGCCGAGGTTGGTGATGGTCATGCAGGTGCCTTGTAGTTCGTCGAGTTTTATTTTGCGTGTGCGTGCGCGTTCGGACATTTGCGTCATTTCGACGGCGATCGCGGTGAGTCCTTTTTGGTCGACGTTTTTGATGTTGGGAACCATGAGTCCGCTTTCGGTGTCGACCGCGATTCCGATGTTGAAGTATTCTTTGTAGATGATTTCGGATGTTTCGGTGTCGATGCTGGCGTTGAATTGGGGGAAGTGTTTTAGGGCTTCACAGAGGATTTTGACGAGGATGGTGGTGGCGGTGAGTTTTCCGCCTGCGGCCACGGCGGATTTACCGTGGGCTTTTCGGAATTCTTCCATTGCAGTGACGTCGGCGAGGTCGTTCTGGGTTACGTGGGGGATGGTGGTCCATGAGCGTGTCATGGACTGGAGGGTGACTTTTCGGATGTTGGACATTTCTTCGCGGCGAACGGAACCCCATTTTTCGAAGTTGGGGAGTGGGGCGGCGTTGGGTGTGCCTGTTGAGGTCGCTTTCGATTTCGAGGGTGTGGAAGGAGCAGCTTTAGGCGATCCGTTTTTGGCGTGTGCCTTTACGTCGGCTGCGGTGATTCCCTTTTTTGGATTTTTGGGAGTGACATCGCTGATTTCTATGCCGATTTCGCGTGCGAGTTTTCTGACGGAGGGTGCTGCGCGAACGGGTTCGGTTGATCTTGCGATGGGTACGGGCTTTGGCGGTGATGGTGCGGCGGGTTCGGGTCCTGACGCCTCGACCGGATCTGGTTCGGGTTCTGGGGTTGGTTCCGGCTCGGATTCCGGTTCCGGCATTGATGCTTTTGCTGCGACGGCTGCTTTTGCGGGCGCTGCGCCCGTGCCATCGAGGGTAATGATGGTTCCGCCTACCTGGAGTGTTCCGCCTTCTTCGACGTTGATTTCGGTGATCACGCCTGCTTCGGAGGAGGGGACTTCGACGACGGCTTTGTCTGTTTCCAGTTCAACCAGGGGATCGTCTATTGCGACGGTGTCGCCGACCTTGACGAGGACAGCGGTGACGGTTCCGGAGTCGATATTTTCTCCGAGGTCGGGAAGGGAAACGGTAGTGGCCATAGGTGCGTCTTAGTCCTTTGAGGGTGTGTTAATGATTTTCCGGATTTTCCTTGGCCGAGTCAATTTTGAATTCTTTCATGGTATCGACAACGATTTTAGATTCGATTTTGCCGTCCCGGGCGAGTGCAGTAAGGGTTGCAATGACGATAAAGCGTGCATCGACTTCGAAGTGGTCACGGAGTTCGGCGCGGGCTTCGCTGAGCCCGAAGCCGTCAGTGCCGAGGGAATGAATGGGGCGGGGGAACCAGCGGGCAATGGAGTCCGGGAGGGCCTTAACGTAGTCGGATGCTACGACGAATACGCCGTCTTCGTCTTTGAGGCATTCCTGGATATACGATTTTGCCGGCGCTTCTGCGGGGTTGAGCATGTTTTGGCGGTCGGTTTCTTTTGCGTCCCGGTGGAGTTCTTTATAACTTGTGATGCTCCATACGTCGGCTGAAACGTCGAAATCCTGCTCGAGAATCTGCGCGGCTTTTACCGCTTCATTGAGAATCGCGCCGCTGCCGAAGAGCTGGGCGTGGGAATCGCGTTTCTTTTCGGTGGTTTTGAATTTGTACATGCCCTTGAGGATGCCGTCTTCGATTCCCTCGGACATTGGGGGATGGATGTAGTTGTCGTTTTCGACAGTGAGGTAGTAGTAGATGTTTTCTCGGTCCGCGTACATGCGCTTGAGGCCTTCGCGGATGATGACACCGAGTTCGTAGGCGAATGCGGCGTCATATGC
>DTSJ01000358.1:7616-8458 GCA_012965445.1 Candidatus Hydrogenedentota bacterium | reverse complement strand
GTACCCTTCGGCTGATACCGATCAGACAGCATCGCTACCGGAATCAAAATCGACTCACCCGCGTCAATGTCCCGCATATCCTTGATACCGCTGCGACGGGCAATCGACTCACTCGCCTTAATCACGTCCGCATTGTCTGCATAGTCGGTAAACCGCATCACCACGGAAGTATAAATCGTCTCACCCTTCTTTAATCGGTACACCGCCACGGGTCCGCTTCTATCACTCTTGTAGCTCAACCGATCTGTCAATGGAGCCAGCTCCGGCGTGGGTTCAACAATTGGGCGCGGTGTAGGCCGACTCATAACCGTCGACAACAACTTCAACGGTATCCGTACCCGTTGTCCACGCGCCAGCGTTCCCACGACATTATTCTCCGGCAGCGCCAGCACCTGCTTATAAGCAGAACCTTCCCCGACTATCCAGCCGCACAAAGACCACAAAGTCTCCGCTTCAAACATTGCAGTATGTGTCCAGCCGCTAGCATCCACCGTGTCTTTGTAAAAAACCGTCAACAGCACTTTACGCTGATACTCAGGCTTCAGCCGATCAAACGGAACGTAACAGCTCAGGCGGTTCTTGTAAGCTGCCCAATCCCCCGCGTTCAGCAGATACTTCGACAGGATTCCCTTCGCCCCATTCCCCCGCGGCAAGCGCACTTCAAGACCCATCGTGCGCCCATCTTTCGCCAGTGCCATAACCCCGGGCTCAATCTCACGCCGCAGCACTTCAGAAGCGAACGAAACCTCCAGAAAACAACCAGCCATACACAGGACTGTCAAAACTCGCCCTAAAACTCGCAAACGGATTTTACCCCCACATAGTGTGATCGACTGGATGCA
>DTSJ01000358.1:0-7606 GCA_012965445.1 Candidatus Hydrogenedentota bacterium | reverse complement strand
AGGAAGCGGATGTGATTTCTGAGGTGGGGGAGGCAGTCAAAAACGAAAAGACATACACCTACCACTGTATGAAAATTAACTATACACAATATATTGTATATAGAAGGAAAAAGCAAGTACTAAATGTAGCGTTTATATTTCGTGTAAGTTATTTATAACAAATAACTTACACGCATTTTGAATACCTTTTGGGGGACACACGGAGGAGATAAATCGACTAATATCAATATAATGTAGCCCGGAATTAGCCTATCGTGACGAAAAAACTAAGGATTCCGTCACAAAAATGCTTCGACTCAACATCCAGATAGTGATGCTGACGAACCTCATAAATACGCCCAACCAACGCGTCCCCCAGAAACAGTCCGCCCGCGCGATACTGATACGCCGCCGCGCCCTCGCCAAAACTTTCTATATCTACTTTCGCTGGACCAAAGTTTGATCGCCGACGTACATCCGCCACCTTTTCCCCGCCAGCTTCAACCGTCAACTGTCTGGGACTCCCTGTCTCAAACGAAAAACTATGCGATCCCGAATCCAGTGTCGCAGTAAACAATGCTTCTCCGGCAGAATTCGACACAGACAACTTTGAGCCTCCCTCTCCAAGATCGGCAACGTATACTGTCTCACCCTTATTGTCCTCAAGCGAAAGCGTTTTCCCCGTGTGACGAATAGGATACCGCAGCAATACATGCTCACCGAACGGATCGGGGATATCATCAAAATGCGAATCCGCATCCGGCATCCCCTTGACAGACGCAAGTGCAGTGCGCTCCCGCACCTGATTCATAAAATCCCGCAGCATGAAAGAGCCGATACCCACCATCCCTCCGAAGATCAATCCAGTCACCCCCGCACGAAGCCATTCAGATTCTCCGGCAGACACCCCGTACACTATCGTCCCTGCGGCCAACAGCATCGCAACAGCATAAACAACCGTCACCCCAGTCGGAAATGGAGTCCGTACTCGCGGCAGCGTATAATAAAATAGCGCCCGCTCTAAATCCGTCAAGTGTTCTACAGTAGTCGACATAAAAACAACGTCCCGTTCGAGTCGCTTGCCAGTCCAAACCTATTGTATAGTCATTCGCCCGCTGGCGCAAGCGCTTATATTACATCGGCTCGACTCGCCGAAAAACTTTACCCTTGCAAAATCCCGCCGGTTAACGGCAGTATGATATCTCCAGCGAACAAGCACACAGGTGAATCAACATGAAGCCCTACAACGCCATTCTTCAAGTCCTGCTCCTCCTGTTACCAACCCTCGTAAACGCCGACCCCGTTAAGCTATACGTCGACACTACGGGAAACGATGCGGCACTTGGCACCATAACCAGCCCCGTTGCAAGTCTACAGGGTGCGCGTGTTCGACTAAGAGATATTCGCCAATCGCAGGGCTTGCAGCAAGGCGCAATCGTCACCTTCAATGCCGGAACCTACACAATACAGGAAGCCGTCACATTCTCACCGCTGGATTCCGGAACATCGGACGGCCCCATCACTTTTCAATCCGCCGCGAAAGCGGTTGTCACAATTTCCGGCGGCAGACAAATTCAAAATTGGAAACCGGAACAAAAACTCTGGACCGCCGAAGTCCCGGAAGTAAAAAACGGTTCATGGACTTTCAGCAGCCTCTGGGTCAATGGCGAACGCAGACAGCCCGCACGCACTCCCAATGCCGCCAACCCCTGGGGTGACAATCCCCCGGATTCAGACTTCTTCAGAACCGACGGTCCCGTTCTAGTCGAAAACAGGGAAACCGGAAAGTCGGACAAAAGCAGCACACGATTCCGGTTCCGTCCCCAGGATATTCAAGACTGGCCCAGCCTCGACGACGCCGTCTTCGTCACGTTTCACTCATGGGCGACGTCCCTCACCCGTCTCAAATCAATCGATCGCGAGAATAATACGCTCGAATTCACCGGCCCCGCACGTTGGCACTACACGCGATGGCAGAAAGATCAACGCTATTTTATCGAACACCTCTTCGAAGGACTAGACCAACCAGGCGAATGGTACCTCAACAAGAAAACAGGGACCCTATACTACTACCCGATGCCCGGAGAAACTCCCGAAAACACGGCCGTCATCGCTCCGGTCGCCCAACAGCTCTTAAAACTCACGGGCGCTCCCGAAAAAAATTCCTACGTCGAGTACCTCCACTTCATTGGACTCAACTTCCAATACACGGATTTCCCAATCGCCCCCCAGGGCCACAGCGATTCACAGGCGGCATTCAAAGTACACGCCGCAGTCCAGACCCTCGGCGCACGCCATTGCTCTTTCGAAAACATAACCATCGCACATACCGGAAACTACGCGCTCTGGTTCGGAAGAGGCAGCCAGCACAACTCCCTGAAACACTCGGAGCTCACCGACCTCGGCGCTGGCGGCGTACGCATCGGAGAAGGTGCCAGTCCGCCCACTCCACAAGAGGCCGCCGACCACAACACCATAGACAACAACTTCATCCACCAGGGCGGACTCATTTTCCGCGAAGCAGTCGGTGTATGGATCGGACGAAGCAGCCACAACAACATCACCCACAACGAAATCGCTGACTTTCGCTACACAGGCATCTCCGTCGGATGGTCATGGGGCTACAAAGAAAGCTCGGCCCATCACAACCAAATCGCCTACAACCATATCCACCACATCGGCCTCAGCCAACTGAACGACATGGGCGGAATCTATTGCCTCGGCGTCTCACCCGGCACAGTCCTCCGCGGAAACCTTATCCACGATGTTATTTCACACCCAAGACTGTACGGAGGCTGGGGGCTCTACACCGACGAAGGAAGCACCGGCATACTCCTCGAAGACAATCTCGTATACAACACAAGCACCGGAGGCTTCCACCAGCACTACGGTCGCGACAACATCATACGCAACAACATTTTCGCGTACTCCCACGGCCCCCAAATTATTCGTACCCGCGACGAGGAACATAACTCCTTCACATTCCAAAACAACATCGTCTACTTCAATACCGGGAAAACCCTCGGAAGCAGTTGGAAAAACGGGAACTGGATCATGGACAACAACACCTACTGGAATACCTCCGGCGAATCGCCGGACTTTTCCGGACGCACCTTCGAAGAATGGCAATCACAAGGCAACGACACGCATTCCATCATCGCAGATCCAGGATTCATTGACCCGCAAAATGCTGACTTCAGACTAAAACCAAATGCCGCCGCACTGAATACAGGTTTCAAACCCTTCGACTATACAAAAGCAGGACTCTACGGCGAAAAAACATGGGTCACGAAACCAAAAAATATCGAACGCCCTCCATTCACCCCGCCATCCCCAAAAGGAAACTAGCCACATGCGCACGACAGCCGCCTTCACCGCACTCTCCCTCATGATCCTCCTGACCACCCATGCCCAATCCCGAAAACTTTCCCAGAACTCAAATCTCCAACGCATAAAATTCAACAACCCCAGCCTCACCGTAGATCTCGGCGTAGGCCTGTGGGCACAACCCTTCCCCGTTGACTTCGACCAGGACGGAGATATCGACCTCCTCTGTGCCACGGCGGATGTCCCCTACAACGGCATCTACCTCTTCGAAAACCCCGGCCCTCCAGATCAAACATGGCCCACCTTCAAACCCGCCGTCCGACTCGACAAAGCCATGCACAACATCACCATCTCATACCTGAATAACACCTGGCTCATCCAGACGCCCGGCCAAAAATACCCCGATTTCAGAAACACGTTTTTCGCCAAACCAGAGCCCATCCCCTACGAACCCACCTTCAAAGCAACACGCACAAGACAATGGAAGCTCGTCGACTACGACGGAGACAAAATCAACGACCTCATCTTCGGCGCGAGTGACTGGACGGAATACGGCTGGGACGACGCTTATGACAAAAACGGCGTCTGGCAGCAAGGCCCCCTCCACGGCCACATCTACATCATGAAAAACACAGGCACCAACAATTCCCCAATCTACTCCGAAGCCCTCCAACTCAAAGCAGGTAACAAACCACTCGACGTATACGGGTGCCCATCCCCCAATTTCGTAGACATGGATAAGGACGGCGACCTCGATCTCATCACAGGAGAATTCCTCGACCGCATCACCTACTTCGAAAACACAGGCACCCGAACACAACCCGTCTACGCCGCCGGAAAATTCCTCACCCACCAGGGCAAAACCATCCACCAGGATCTCCAAATGCTCCAGGTCGTCGTATTCGACTGGAACAAAGACAATCAACCCGACATCATCGTCGGCAAAGAAGACGGACGCGTGGCCCTCATGCTTAACACCGGAAAATTCGAAGACGGCGTCCCCCAATTTACACTCCCAAAATTCCTCCAGCAGCAAGCCGATAAGCTCAAAATCGGCGCGCTCTGCACACCCTTCTCCGTAGACTGGGACAACGACGGTGACGAAGACATCATCGCAGGCGACACCGCAGGCTACATCAACTTCGTCGAAAATCTGGACGGCGGAAATCCACCACGCTGGGCAAAACCCCTCCACCTAAAAGCCGAAGGTAAAATCATTCGGCAACAAGCCGGCCCCAACGGCTCCATTCAGGGCCCCGCCGAAGCCAAATGGGGCTACACAACCCTAAACGTGGCCGACTGGGACCACGACGGAGATCTTGACATTGTAACCAACGATATTTGGGGCCAAATCCAATGGTACGAAAACAACGGCATCCGAACTAACGCACACCTCACCAAAGCAAAACCCATTCTCGTCGCCTACGAAGACGATACCCCCAAACCCACCTGGAACTGGTGGAACCCGGAACCCGGGCATCTCGTCACCCAATGGCGCACAACACCCATCATCCACGATCTGAATCAAGACGGACTCAATGATCTCGTCATGCTCGACCAGGAAGGCTACCTCGCCTACTTCGAGCGCACGAAGAAAGACGGCAGGCTATCACTACTCCCGCCCCAAAGAATCTTCCAGGACGAAACTGGAAATCCCCTCCGACTCAACGAACGCGAAGCCGGAAAATCAGGACGCCGCAAACTCGACCTCGTCGACTGGAACCTCGACGGAAAACTCGACCTCCTCCTGAACGGAAAAAACATCGACTACATGGAAAACATCGCCACCCAAAAAGGTCAATACATCTTCAAACGCGCCCGCCCCCTCGATCGCCACAAACTCGCAGGCCACACCACCTCACCCGCAATCATCGACTGGGACAAAAACGGAATCCCCGATCTCCTCGTAGGTGCAGAAGACGGCCACCTCTACCACCTGAAAAATCCCAACCAAAAATAACCTTCCATCCGTAGGGCCACCCTGAACATCTACACTCAATACTTCTCAACTGCTCCCCTCATTATCACCACCCGCCACCTACCAAACAGTGTAACAACCTCAATTGTATATAGGGGAATGACTACGCATCTGCCGGAACCACTATGAGCTTCTCGTATTGCACTCCCAACCCAATTTAGTAGTGCAAATTGCCACCAGAAAAGCCCGTTTTAATCGAAATAATCGATACGCACTGTATACTCACAGGTAACCTATTGACAAAGTGTCAATTTTTTGTATTTTAAGCATATACTTCGCTTTTTCGGCACCAGACGCTCTATCCGTGCCAGTCCGCCAGATCGTATAATAGGTATTGAGACTTCAACTATTGGAGAGGCATCCGATGCCCACAACGCAAGACAAAAGTACAGACCAGCTCGAACAGAAAGCGCCCGAGCTGTCCATAGATATCGTCGAAGGTCCAAATCGCGGTGCCCACTGGACGCTAGACAAAGAAAGCGTTTCCATTGGACGAGGTCTCGAAAACGACGTTATTCTGGGCGAAGATTCCCACGTCTCACGTTCGCACTTTGAACTCAACTATCTGAACGGCCACTGGACTGTAAGCGATTCCGACAGTTGCAATGGCGCCTACATGAAGCTCTCCTCACAATTCTTCAGAATCGTCAACTGCGTGATATCTACCAGTCCTCCCTCCTCCAAATTGGCAAGACCAGCCTGTCCCTGAAATGGGCCGCCTGACCACGGGAATCGCAACTCCCCCTTCGTCCGCTCAGTACCGTCCTTATTGAACCCCAGCCTTCTTTCAGGCATACTCCGTCCCAGCAAGTCGGGGGGGATCCATGTCCGGAAAGGCCAAAGCTGTCGAGAACGGAAACCAATTGCGCGACGCAGTCGCCGTGATAGGCAGAGAGCTTGGCCTGGATGCTGATATCGAAGTCAAAGTCGGGCGGCGGATCTGGGGCGCGAAGCGCAGTATCGACGTTGTTCTGAAAGATCCCAAAACACGCGTATCGCTCGGAATCGAATGTAAATATCAAGGCACAAAGGGCAGCGCAGAGGAAAAAATCCCGGCGACGATCGAGGACATTAAGGCCTGGCCGATTCGAGGTATCGTGGTCTATAGCGGCGAAGGCTTCTCCTCCAATATGGAGTCGTATCTTCTCTCAACGGGAATGGCCGTTGAACTCTGCGACGTGGCCAAATGGCTGGAGTTGTATTTCGGATTATGACGCAGCGACGAAAGAACAATAATCTGGATACGCCGCGACCGTTCTTGAAATGGGTCGGCGGAAAAGGCCAGCTTCTGGGCGAACTTCTCAAACGCGTGGATGCCGTAGACGGATTTGGACGTTATCACGAGCCGTTTGTCGGAGGCGGCGCACTATTTTATGCGCTCTATCGTTCAAAACACCTGAAACGACAGGCTTGGTTGTCGGATTACAATCCTCGACTTATCGCTACGTACGAAGGTGTGAAGCAGGATGTGGAAAAGGTAATTCGACTTCTTCATAAGCACAAGAAACATCATTGTGAAGAATACTACTATGAAGTCCGCGAACAGCTTCGCGAGGACGTTCGCACCGACGCGAAAACGCCAGCTCCCCAGCATGCCGCACGAATCATCTACATGAATAAAACGGGCTATAACGGCCTGTATCGCGAGAACAGCAAAGGGCTGTATAACGTGCCTTTCGGGCGATACAAAAACCCGCAGATCTGCGATGAGGACAATCTTCGGGCCTGCTCGAAAGCACTTTCGAAAACCAAATTATATACTTTCCACTTCGATGAAATTGTTAAAGCGGCGGAACCAGGCGATCTGGTTTATTTTGATCCTCCGTACGATCCTGTTTCGAAGACGTCTGCTTTTACCGGTTACTCGAAACACGGTTTTGGAGATGACTCTCAAAGGCTTCTTGCTAAAATCTATAAAGACCTTGACGCAAAGGGCGTCAAGGTCTTGTTGTCGAACTCATATACTGACTTTGTGCGCGAAGAGCTTTATTCTAATTACATAATTGACGAAGTCTCTGCGAATCGAAACATCAATTCGAAAGCGAGTAAACGCGGTGCGATTTCGGAAGCATTGGTTCGGAATTTTTAATCGACCGCGTGTGCTTGCACGATGACAAAGAGCGCGTCATCGGTGTCGTCAAAATTGCTTTTACCTAGAACCACAGACTGGCCTTCTCGGATGTCGACGGAGGATTCCATCCTCGCGCCCACAGATATGTAGCGAATCGGGTTTTGACTTTGAAAGCCGAATCGTTCAACGCACGGCTGCGCGACGAACTCCTCAACGGAGAAATCTTTGAAACCCTACTCGAAGCCAAAGTA
>DTSJ01000357.1 GCA_012965445.1 Candidatus Hydrogenedentota bacterium | reverse complement strand
CTGGCGGCCAGAAACGCGCGCCGGGTTAGTTTGCTCATACTCATGGATCGATCCTCCTGATGTGACTTTCGTATGTTGGCATCCAGCGTACAAGAAACCTGCGCGGGAATCCAGCACTAAATGGTCGATTTGTGCTGTTATCGAGTTGAGTCTCCTGTGGGAATTCGCTACAGTGTACTTTCGACTTGCGCATTTCGGGCCAATTAATATAGAAGGATGAGTATCATGTTGGAACGTCGTTTCGGGAAAATAGTTTCAGGATTGGGAATAGTGGTTTTGAGCACCGGGATCGCTTCCGCGCATCCCGGACACGTTGAGAGTCTGGAATCCGGTTCCAGCGCAGCGGATTCGGGTTTGGTCGTCGCGCTTCAGGAGGCAGGCGGTGCGGATTCAAGCCGGACGACTGGTCAGGGAGATCTGAAGTTCAGAGTTCTCCACACGTCATCGGCACTCCCCAGCGGCGCTATGAAAGGCCTCAACGCGGCACACGGGGGATTCGCGGTAGATCGTCGGAAAGGTAAGGGCGAAGTGTATTTCGCGCTGCCGAAAGTCGGGATCATCCGAATCAGTGCGGACCTGAGCAAGATCGACCTGCTGGCCACAGACGATTCCATGGTACAGACGAACATGCACAACACGACAGTTTGGTACGGCAAACGGAACAAAGCCTATCTGACTTTCCCCGGCAATGATTCGAACAAGGTATACACGACAACGATTCAGGGGGACCTGCTTCACACGCTGGACGCCCCGACAGCGGACACGCCTTTTGACGAAAATCGCGTGACGAAGTATTTCGATGACGGAGGGAAATTCGTGCCGACGGATGTCGAAATTCTCGATCAGCGTTTCTATATAACCACGGGCTACTCAGCGCTCGATTATGTGTTGACCGCCGATGTAAACATTAAGGACGGGGTTTCAGCGGAATGGACACCGTTTGCCTTTGGCGGCAAGGGAAGCCGAGAAGGTCAGTTCGGCACCGGACACGGCATCACGATTGCGCCGGACGGAAAAACGATCACGGTTGCGGATCGTCCTAACAGCGAAATCGAAAATTTCACTAGGAAGGGCGAATACCTGGGGAAGCTTGACCTCCCCAAAGGCTCGCTGCCTTGCGACATCGATTATGAAAGCGGGTATACCGTCGTCGGGTGTCTGGACGGCCCGGATAAAGAAATGGGCGCGCCGATCTATATTGTGAAAGACGGCGAGGTGAAATCTACGATCATGATTCAGGATGACCTGGGACTCAAAAGGTTCAAGCACATTCACAATGCTGTAATGGTCAGTCACAACGACACGTTTTACGTGATTGCCCAGGCATGGAATCCCGGAGACTTCGCGATTCTTGAGCAGGTGAAATAATCCACTCAATCAGTCTAAACGAAAAGCCGCATCTTCCCTGATATGTTGGAAGATGCGGCTTTTTTCGTTTTATTCAGAATACCTACAGACTGGCAATCGCCTCTCGAATATTGACCAGTCCTTTTTCGACCCCGGCCGTGGGGTCCTCAGGATCCAATTCGAATTCAATGGAGCAGGCCCCTTCGAAGCCCTGCGCCATGCACTCCGTGAAAAGAGCCTTCAGATCCAGTTTCCCGTCTCCTGCAACTGCCTCCTCGTGTTCACTGACGAAATCTTTGACGTGAAGCCCGAATACGCGACCCTTGAGGATCTTGATCGCCTCCACGGGGTCGACATCGGCGCGCAGGAAATGGCCGGTGTCCGCGCATAAGCCAATCAGCGGGTGGTGATCCTTGATCGCTTCGAGTATGACTTCCGGATTGCCCCATTGGTGGCTCGGGCCATGATTATGGATCGCGATTGGAATGTCGTATTCCTCGACCAGCTTGTCCAGCATGTCGAAACTGCTCTTCGCGGGATCAGCGGAAAGGGAACGCATACCCAGCGCTTTACCGAATTCGAATATTACGCGGGCCGCCTTCTCATCGCGACTGAATCCGTTCACGCCGCAGGCATCGACCTGCAAGCCGAGGTTCTTCAGACGCTTCTTGACTTCTTTTAACTCTTTCGGCGTGACCTTGGTGTGATCGAGATGTCCAGAGATTAGTTCGACATGGTGGAGACCGAGGTCGCTGATTTTCTGCATGGCCTCTAAGAAGGGGAAATTCCGGTAGGTGTAGCTTTGGACACCCATGCGGAATTTGCCATAAGGTTTTGCAGCAGAAACTTGCTGAATTCCGCTTGCAGTAAGACCCAGAGCCGCTACAGAGGCTCCGGTTGCTTTCAGGAAATTGCGCCGTGTCATTCTGTGCATTGAATTGTCCCTTATGTGAAAT
>DTSJ01000356.1 GCA_012965445.1 Candidatus Hydrogenedentota bacterium | reverse complement strand
AACGCGGTCAGCCCGATCTCCGCCAGCACCGATGATCGCGGCTACTACAAAATCTTCTCATTCAAACAAGGCTACAAGATCACAGCACGCGGAGTGTCCATCTTCCCCGACGGTCAATTCGATATCACCGGCATCGTCGTTGAACTTCACGCCGCAACCAGCGGAGAACACATCATCTACGGTATCGTCACAGATCGAGACGGACAACCCGTGTCCGGTGCTGAACTCAACATGATGGGTTTTTCCATGGACTCCATACTGAGCGACGGCGATCCCGGGGGAGAAAATACGACGACCACGAACCAATACGGCGAATACCTCTACGAAGGGGTCTCTCTGGGAAAATACATCATAAACATCAATAAAGAAGGCTTCTCCCCCAGAACCATCGCTAAAGTCTGGCTCGACAAACCCACCGACATCATCCTCGGCGGAGGCGCACTCATCAGCGGAACGGTATACGTCCGTGAAACCGACCGGCCTTTCGATGGGTCATTTACTATATCCGCCAACCCGGAAGTCGCCTTGACATTTGACAGAGAAAACCCATTGCAGATATTTGAAAACATTACGAACCAGTCAGGACAGACATTCACCGACACGAATGGTGAATTCGAAATCGCCCTCAATCCAGGAAACTACACCCTCCAAGCAAGCGCAGAAGACTACCTCAGAGACTCATATCCCATCACCGTCGTAGAAGACGAAGACATAGACGACATCATACTCTACATCAGCGAATCCGGTGGCTCCATCGAGGGCCGCGTACGCACTGCTGACAGCTCGAGCCCCCAGGGCGCACGCGTCCGCCTCACGCGCTCTCTCGAAAACTTAATCGGCATGCTCGAGAGTATTGACTCAGTCCAATTCCAGACGGTCGCTCAAGACGGGCGTTTCGCATTCCAAAACGTTCCCAACGGCGAATTCATTGTCGTCGCCTCCCATCCCGGCTACGCATCATCACAGTCCGGCCCCGTCATCATTTCGAACAGCGACAATATAAGCGGAGTCGAACTCATCCTCGGCACCGGAGGCACGCTCGAAGGACAAGTATTCAGCAACGGTCGTCCGATACCAAACACCATCGTCATGATCCTTAACGCGGTCAGCCCGATCTCCGCCAGCACCGATGATCGCGGCTACTACAAAATCGAAGGACTCAACGCAGGAGAACACCGCATCATCGCCGTTTCACCTTTCGCGCTCAATTCTGATACATTACAATCTCAACTGGGAGAACTCGTCATCGTCGAAACCGGCAGAACAACTCGAAAAGACCTCGAACTTTCCGAAGTAGAGACACCATAGCACCATGCCCAATGTAATTTTCAAAGACGTAGACGTATGGTACGGAAAGTTTCAGGCGCTCCATAACATCTCTTTCGAAGTCGGCGCCGGCGCAATCGGTCTCCTTGGACCAAACGGCGCCGGAAAAAGCACCGTCATGAAGACCATCCTCGGCTTCAACCGCGCCCGCACAGGCCAGGTCACCATTCTCGACCACCCGATGCCGCAAGATGCCCTCGCCATCAGGCTCAAAATCGGCTACATGCCCGAGCGCGAAGTCATGAGCCCCCAAATCAGCGCCGTCGCATTCCTCACCTACTGCGGACAGCTCCTGGGCATGACCCGCATCGACGCCCTCGAACGCGCCCACGAAGTCCTCAACTACGTTACTCTAGGCGAAGCACGCTACCGAAACATGGAAACCTACTCCACCGGCATGCTCCAGCGCGTAAAACTCGGTCAAGCCCTCATACACGATCCAAAACTTCTCCTCCTCGACGAACCCACAAACGGCCTCGATCCCGAAGCCCGAATCGAAATGCTCGACCTCGTACGCGATCTCGCATACAGACGCGGCGTCACTGTCATGCTTTCCTCACACCTCCTCCCGGATGTCCAATGCGTCTGCGAGCACATCCTCATCATAAACGACGGAAAAGTCGTCGCCCAGGGAAGCATGGAGGAGATCACCGCTGTCGAAGACCAGAAATTCGAGGTCCGCGTCCGCGACAATAAGCACCAGTTCGTACAGGAAGTCATCGCAAAAGGATTCCAATGCGGCGAACTCAAAAACGGCGACCTCTTCATTTCACAACCCAACGGAAATACCCCGAAAGACCTCTTTGAAATCGCCAAAAACTGCGACACCCATATCCGGCACTTCCGCCCGGCACGCCGTACCCTCGCCGAAGCATTCATGCACGCAATCGGAGAGGATGACTAATGCCCATCTACGAACAGACGTACCGCGAATACTCTGGAGACTATCGACAGCGTTTTCGCTGGACAATCATTGTC
>DTSJ01000355.1 GCA_012965445.1 Candidatus Hydrogenedentota bacterium | reverse complement strand
GCGGGCGAACATTTCGGATTTCCGTATATGCACGCCACCGGCATCATGGACCCAGTCCACGGTGAGGGTAAAAATGCCGCTGACTATACACCACCTGCACAGGATCTCAATCCCCATGCAGGTGTCATGGGTATGCGCTTCTACACGGGCAGCATGTTTCCCGACGAATACAAGAATGCAATATTTGTTACCGAGAAAGCTGGCTATCAAGGCAAGGCAGACCAGTCGCAGCGTATTGCTATCGTCAAACACGACGGTAAAAAGGGTACATCCTACAAAGCCTTCGCGACGGGCTGGCGTGTCGACGGATCGGCTTGGGGTAAACCTGTAGATGTGCTTGTAATGCCGGACGGTTCGATGCTGGTGTCCGACGATACGGCCAACGCGATTTATCGTATCTCTTATTCTAAGTAAATTGCGCTTCGATGCGCAGTATTCGGTGTGAATTTGACTTGGATTGTCTGTATTTGGTAAGCTTTGAGCTCCTTGGCAGGGATGTTCCACGTTCTGAATATCTGTCAACGGCTATGTAACGGGAAGCGACTTTTACCTGTTGGAGCCTCTTTTCACTGTGGTTTTCAGCTGCTTCTACCCAATAAGGAATACTTTGGTGCTATGCCCAAAATTTTGGTTTTAGATAATCTCAGTCAAGAGGGCGTAGACGTATTTCAGCAGGCCGAAGGCTTCGAGGTAGACGTAAAACCACCGCAAAATCCCGATGAACTCGCTGCGATCATCGGAGAATACGATGGACTCGTTGTTCGAAGCGGCACCAAAGTTACCGCCGAATCCATTGCCGCTCCAGGCAAACTAAAAGTCATCGGCCGGGCGGGAGTTGGTACCGACAACATCGACAAGCAGGCCGCTACGAACGCAGGCATTGTCGTAATGAACACACCTGGCGGAAATACGATTTCCACATGCGAACACACCTTTGCTTTGCTTTTTGCCCTTTGCCGTAACATACCAGCAGCTCACGAATCTATGGATGCCGGGCGCTGGGACCGCAAGAAGTTTATGGGAACCGAATTGTGCGGCAAGACTCTGGGTATCGTCGGTGTCGGTCGCATTGGCGGCGCCGTCGCGAAACGAGCACAGGCGTTCGACTTGAACGTCATAGCTTACGATCCGATTTTGACCCAGTTGAAAGCCGAAGCGTTGGGTATCGAACTGGTCTCGGTCGATGAACTGTCCGAGCGTTCCGATTTCATTACGATCCACGTACCCAAGACACCCGAAACCGAGAATATGTTTGACGCTGATAGGTTCAAGGTTATGAAGAACTCCTGCCGGATCATTAACTGCGCCCGCGGCGGAATCGTAAACGAGAAGGATCTGGCGGAAGCGCTGCGCAACGGCGATATCGCTGGTGCCGGGCTGGACGTGTACACTTCCGAACCTTTTGAGGATAATCCCTTCATTGGCTTAGAAAATATTGTAACGACACCGCACTTGGCGGCGTCGACCGACGAGGCTCAATTGACCGTTGCTGTAGATGTTGCAGATCAGATTATCGAATTCTTAAACACCGGAGCCATCAACAACGCCGTCAACGTGCCGAGTCTGGACGCGGAAACCCGCGAGAAATTGGGACCGTTGTTGTTCCTCGCCCGGAAACTTGGACGATTCCAATCCCTGTATATCGAGGGCGGACCGACGGCCATTGACATCGAGTACTCCGGCGAAATGGAAATTACCGATACGTATCCAATCACGACCTCGGTGCTCATGGGATTTCTTGAGTCCAAGGTAGAGTCCGTGAACATGGTAAGCGCACCAAATTTATTGAAGGACCACGGTGTAACCACCTCCGAGACCCGAGTGCCGGACGATCTCGATTTCGGTTTTCAGATTAAGGTAACCGTAACCACTGAATCTGGAAAAGCCACGGTTGGCGGGACGCTGTTTGAGGGTAATGAGCCGCGTATTTGCAACATTGAAGGTACGCGTGTGAATGCTGTACCCGAAGGCTGTATGGTGATTTGTCTGAACGACGACAAGCCACTGGTCCTTGGGAATGTGACGAGTATCATCGGAGAAGCGAAGGTAAATATTGCCAATCTGACTCTGGGGCGCGTAGAAATGGGCGGCCCGGCACTGATCTTGATTAGTTTGGACAGCCCGCTCAGCGAAGAGACTTTGAACTCGATTCGCGAGACAAAACACGTTAATCAGGTGCGCCAGGTTAATCTGTAAACTCGAAGCGATCGATTCATTATTCCTGAATCGACAGGCTGTTCTGACAGGCGCGCTTGATAGGCACTTTTTTAAAACTATGGAGATTTAGATGAGTACGTACGAGTTC
>DTSJ01000354.1 GCA_012965445.1 Candidatus Hydrogenedentota bacterium | reverse complement strand
TGCTGAGGAAAGCGCTATATTTCTGTGTCGTGGGCGCCTGATCTTTGGCTTTGCTAGATACATGGGCGTGCAGCACGCTGATTTTGACCAGCGGATTGGTGGACTGCTTCAGGTATGTGATTGATGCTCGTTCGATCTCTTCGAAGTTCATGGGGTTTGGTCGGGCTCCGGCTGATTGGGGTGGGTTTCGAAATGCGATATGAGGGATTCCGCGGCTATGGTAATTCCTTTGGGATTCCAGTGTCCATTTATCTTGTAATAGAGTGATGGGGGATCAGGGTGTTTCTGAATACGTTGCGCAGGTCGATTGAGTCGATTTGACGTTCATCCAATTCTAGTATCAGGTCGTCATACGCGTCGGATTCGAGTGAGGGTTCATCCAGTACGCTGCCGCGTGCAGGAATGAACATTACAACGAAACTGACACCGGACTCAATTGAGACGTTGTGTGCGTCTACAACTTCATGGGTGATCGAAGCGGCTGAGCCCGCTGGCGGGCCGTCGACGGAGAGAGAGTCGCTGAGCGACTTCGACTGTATCACGTTGTAGAGTGCGTAACCTCTCAGATAGTTGTCGCGAAACTGCCCGACCGACGATTTCGCGATGGGGGTGCCGCACCATGTGCCGGAATGAAATGCGAACCAGTCGAGATCGGATCGAGTCCAGTTCAGATAGTCTGTAATCTCCTGGAAGTCGTTTTCGAAGATGGTGTATACGACCCAGTCGGGTTTTAGAGGGAGTGCGAGCGTCTCGAGGATGTCGGTATATTGGGGAGGGGACTGTCGGTGCATGGCGAAGTTGTAGTAGCTGAGGTTTCGCGATGCAAAAAAACTGGTGAGTACGTGTGCGCAGTGTTCGAGAAAGGAGTCGCCGAGGCCGACAATATCTGCGGACCGATCTGTTTCGAGGGCCTTGATTGCGTCGGGGGTATTGATGAATCCCCATTGGTTTGTAGACAGGGGATAGGTTTCGGCATCCTGATCTTCGAAGGTAATTTCGTCTGCGGAGGAGATGTGCGGCTTCCAGGTAAATCCTAGCGTGGGATGCAGGACGAGTTGTTTTTGGATTGCGATGATCAAGGGCTTGGCGGTCCGTTCGGGCGTGGCGTATCGTTTGCGAAACAGAAATTCTCCCAAGAGCAGTGTCAAGAGGCCAAAAATGGGGAGCTTTCTGAGGATCGTCTTGTAGGGAATGGTCTCTATTTGAATGTCGGAATCCGGCACGTGTTTGAACGTTTCCTGAGTTGGTGTTAGTCTTTCCCTATTATGGAAGATTCAGCAGGATATATAAAGCTCGCGTCTACGGACGATTTCGAGGAGACGCGTATTCGTTCGTACTCTATTCTGGCGAAGCCTGTGGCAATCGTCAGGGATCCCGACGGATCGTTCTGGGCAACGGAGATCGGATGCAAGCACAACAATTTCGATTTGACGAACGGCAGCTTCAAGGGCGACGAAGTTCGCTGTCCCCGGCATGGATGGACCTACAATATCCGCAGCGGAGCATGTCTGAATCATCCTTCGGCACCGCTTCGGCGTCATGGCCTGGAGGTGCGGGGGAAAGAGATTTTCATATCAATGTACCCGGTTGAAGAGCCAGTTGGGGGCGACGAAGAGGACTGGGATGTGGAGATCAAAATAAATCGGTCGCCAGAGTCCAAATAAAAGCCCCTGTACACGCTGTCGCGCATACAGGGGCTGGATTTTTTCGCATACGATTAGTTTTCCTGCAGGTTGATATTTTTGAACGAGAGGTTTGTCGTCGGGTCGTGGCCTTGAAGGTGAATCGTACCGGCTTCACCGACGTAGCCTTCTTTGGCGTTGTATCCGCGATTGGTCATGCGTGTATCTGTGAAATCGCTTACCTGATAGCCGTTGATCCAGACGGAAGCGTGGTTTCCGTCGACGACGATGGTTTTGCTGAACCATTCTTTGTCGCTGGAGACGACTTTGCGCGCGGACTGGTTACCGTAGTTTCCGCCAGTTCCGAAGTCGACTGGTTTGGTGCGGTCATCACTAGACCATTGATTGCGCACCTGTGATTCGTAGCCTTTCCAGAATTTCCCGACTGGGCCGCGGAAGAACACGCCGCTGTTCAGGTGCATGCCGTTGGAGAAGATATCTAACTGAAGGACGAAGTCTTTGTACACGTCAGCAGTTTCGATTTGGCCGTTTCCGTCCTGAATGTTCAGCGCGCCGTCGATGACCGCGAACTTTGAACGGTGGTCGGGGAGGATGTTCCAGCCGTGGAGATTTTCGCCATTGAAGATAGGCGTGAGTGCGCGCGGGCGCAGTTTGACTTCGGACACTTC
>DTSJ01000353.1 GCA_012965445.1 Candidatus Hydrogenedentota bacterium | reverse complement strand
GTTCCGGCGAGTTGCCTATACACAGTGTATCTTGCCAGCAAATAATTGTACAAATTCGAGCCTGTAAAAGTATTCATAGCAGCTCTTTCGAGTCACGTAGAGCCTATTCGGCGCATTGCGATACTATCATAACATGATTAATTGCAATACTTTATGTCATATTTGGCGATCAATTTCCGTCGAAAGGGTACCGCTGGACACAGGCCAGAGTTCATCTTGCTCGGTGAACAGATGATTGACGTATCGAATCGACCCTGATACACTATTCGGATTCGAGATGGTTGTTGTGCCCCCGATGGCTTATCTTGCACAAGAAAATGTGGGGTAGAAAATGTGTTTCCGAAACGAGACATGATGAGGAGAAGATTGTGGCTACAGGTACAGTAAAATGGTTTAGCGACCAAAAAGGATTTGGATTCATTGAACCGGAAGGTGGCGGTGATGACTTGTTTGTTCATCATTCCAATATTGATGGTGAGGGATACCGGTCACTTTCAGAAGGTGCGAAGGTAGAATACGAAGCAGGACAAGGCAAAAAAGGACCCGAGGCAACCAAGGTTCGCCAGCTCTAATTCGAATCACATTGCACATTCAATGAGCCCCGACTTCGGTCGGGGCTCATTTGTTTTTTATGAGTCGACTATTGGAAAACCAGAACTAGGCGATGATGTCGTGGACTATTCGGCCGTGGACATCTGTTAGGCGGAAATCGCGGCCCTGGAAGCGGTAGGTAAATTTTTTGTGATTGATGCCGAGCTGGTGGAGCAGTGTCGCGTGGAAATCGTGTACGTGAACTTTGTTGACTTCGGCGTTGTAGCCCAGTTCGTCGGTCTCACCGTAGGTGATGCCGGGTTTGATGCCGCCGCCGGCCATCCACAACGAGAATCCTTTGATATGATGGTCGCGCCCGTCGCCCTGAGCCATGGGTGTACGGCCGAATTCGCCACCCCAGATGACGAGTGTGTCGTCGAGCATTCCTCGCTGTTTCAGATCCATGACCAAAGCTGCGGATGCCTGGTCAACGAGTTTGCTTGCAATTTGAATATCGCCGCGCAGTTTGCTGTGGTGATCCCACCCGCGGTGATAGAGCTGAGTGAAGCGGACACCGCGTTCGGCCATGCGACGTGCGAGCAGGCAGTTTGCCGCGAACGAGCCGTCCGATACTCCTGAGACACCGTAGAGATCGAGAATGTGCTGCGGTTCGTCGGATACATCCACGAGATCAGGGACGCTGGCCTGCATTTTGAAGGCCATTTCGTACTGACTGATGCGCGTAGCGATTTCGGGATCGTTGATTGCCGAATCGAACTGGCTGTTAAGCGATCGAATAGTGTCGACGACATCGCGTTGCCGTTTTGCGTCGACTCCGTCCGGATTGCCGAGATAGAGGACCGCGTCGCCTCTGGATTGAAACTGCACGCCCTGATGCCGGCTTGGGAGAAAACCGCTGTGCCATTGACGCGCGGCGATGGGTTGGCCCTGTCCTCCACCCTTTGAGGTGAGTACGATGAAGCCGGGAAGGTTTTCGCTTCCGTTGCCCAGGCCGTAGGTGAGCCAGGATCCCATGCTCGGACGACCGGAAATTGAAGTGCCGGTGTTCATGAAGGTGTGCGCGGGATCGTGGTTAATCTGCTCGGTCTGCATAGAGCGGATGATGCAAATGTCGTCGGCGATTTTCGCTGTGTGCGGGAGGATAGAGGTGATTTCCTGGCCCGACTCGCCGTGTTTTGAAAAGGGAAAGGTTGGCCCCATGCACTTGAGTTCTGCACCCTGCAGCTGCGCGATGGGCTGTCCTTTCGTGAAAGAGTCGGGCATCGGTTTGCCGTCGAGTTTTTCGAGTTCCGGCTTGTAGTCGAAGGTTTCCAGATGTGAGGGACCGCCCGCCATATACAGGAAGATAACGCGTTTGGCCTTGGGGGCGAAGTGAAGCGCATCAAGTACGCCTTGTGTGGCGCTTTCCGTTGCCGCAGCCTTTCCGCCCAACAGCGAGGTCAGCGCAATGGCACCGAGGCCCTTCATGCCGTCGCCGAGGAATTCGCGGCGGGTGCGCTGTAATGTTTGTTCGTACAATGGATTCATTGATACTCGTTCCTAGAGACGGGTGATGGTTTCATGGACGTTTAAAAGAACTCGCGTAACGGATGTCCACGCCGCGATTTCCGAAGGGGAATGCTTCTCGGAAGAGGGACTATGTCCGATTGCGATCAGCGCTTCGGCTTCGTCGGAATTCGCTTGGTAGTATGCGGCATGTTGCTCGTATAACCGGACAGTCAGATGGGGGCAGGGTGCCCCTATTGCGGCAATGTGGCGGAGAACGAAATCGGGATTTC
>DTSJ01000352.1 GCA_012965445.1 Candidatus Hydrogenedentota bacterium | reverse complement strand
GATAAGCCCGTTGATGGGAATGGCCATCAGGCTTCCGACGATCATGGAGAAGAAAGTGGCCGAGCCGATTTTCGCGACTTCCGGCAGTTCATTAAGATCGGGGATGAGATGGCGACGTTTGATGTTGAGAATGCTGCGGCCGCTGAGGAAATACCACGAGATAAATGTGAAGGTTGAAATATTTGCGATGACGGTTGCGATGGCCGCACCGCGAATGCCCATGTCGAGCCCAAAAATGAAAATGGGATCGAGTATGGTATTCACGACGGCACCGGTAATCATGCTGATCATAGCGACGCGGGCTGCGCCTTCCGAGCGAATAATGTTGTTTGCAGAGATGGAACTTGCGAGAAAAAAGTTTCCGATGAAGATGATGGAGAGATAGTCGACGGCATAGGGCATGATGGCTTCTGTGGCACCGAACAATCGAAGAAGGGGCTGGAGAAAAAGGAGACCGATGCAGGTTATGGCTAGAGCGATGACTCCTATGACGACGAAAGAGGTTCCCGCGACACGTTCAGCGCGGTCATGGTCGCCTGCGCCAAGTGAACGGGAGATCACTGAGGCGGTACCGATGCCGACCGCCATTCCAATTGCGACCACGATCATCTGGACGGGCCAGGATACCGCGAGGGCCGCGAGCGCGAGTGTACCCGCTCCGTAACCGACGAAGATCGTGTCGACAAGGTTGTACATCGAGTTTACGAACATGGCGATCATGGCGGGCGTAGAATATTTGATGAGCAGGCGCGCGATGGATTCGTTGCCGAGTTCGTCTAGACGTTCCTGCATTGTGGAGCCTTAAGAAGGGTTCAGAGGGTGATGGGACGCAAGTGATACCCGGTTGTGGGCGTTCTGGACAACCGCAGTACATTGGTCTTCAGAGGATTATATGCTATCATCGCAGGGCAAACCAAGGAGACTCCTGTGAACAGACTATCTACGATTATTGGGACGATTGTCCTCGCATTCGCGTATGCTGGAAATGTTTTCGCGGCCGATGTGACGATTACTGCGTCGGGACTGACGTTTTCGCCCGCGAATGTTACGATAAACGCTGGTGACCAGGTGACATGGAATGGACTTGATTCGATTCACAACGTCGCAGAGTCGGATTCGCTGGGTTCTCTTGTGTACAACGGGACGGGCTTTCGGAGCGGCGAAATAGGGGACTTCTCCACGTACCAACACACCTTCAGTACGCCGGGGGTTTTCTACTTCATATGCGAGCCTCACGCGGCGAGCGGAATGCGCGGGAGCGTAACGGTGAATGCTGTGGGGATGCCGCCGTTGAGCGTTGCTGGATACGTGATTCTGACGTCGGCATTGGTCTTGTTCTCATTGTTTGTACTGAAGCGGTCCAGTACGCCCTAAATCTTGGCAGAATATGGGCCCGTTTTCGAGGTGTCAGGACACTTTAGGGCATAGAAACAGCTGCATCGGTCGAACGGGGTTAGACCAGTATCGTGCACACGATCCGTAACTGCGTACGCTACGTGTCCTGGAAAGATCGCAAGCAGCTGTGCGCCGACATGAAACTGATCTACGCCGCCGACACGATAGAACACGCCGAGCTGGCCATTGAAGAGCTCGCTAAAAAGTGGGACGAACAATACCCCACCGTGAGCCAGTTGTGGCGCAAACACTGGGAGCGACTCACGCCCTACTTCGACTTTCCCAAGGACATCCGAAAAGTCATTTACACCACCAACGCCATTGAGTCGATCAATCGCTCGCTACGCAAAGTGCTCAAGACCAAAGGCGCATTCCCGCACGACGAGGCCATCTTGAAGCTCATGTACTTGGCCTTGCAAAACATCTCGAAGAAGTGGACAATGCCCATCAGAAACTGGCCAGCCGCCATGAATCAATTTGCCATAAAGTATGGCGAGCGGTTTCCACTGGGTTATTCTTAGTCGAATCTAACCGTCGTTGTTTGTTCCGGAGGAAAACTATGCTTTTGACTCTACATATCGTTTTTGCGAGCGCATGGATTGGTCTTGTTGCCGGAGAGGCTGTTATAGAATTGACGGCAAAAGACCGCTCCACTCTAGAATTCGTCGCAAAAGCCCATAAGTTAATGGACGTCTATATCGAAGGACCGCTCGTGTTTTTAACTCTGATCACTGGATCGTTTCTTCTATACAATGTTTGGCCCAACGTGACCATACTTTCTATCGTCAAGATTACATGTGGCCTGGCAGCGATAATCACGAATGTGTTGTGCATTCGCTGGGTGGTGATGCGAGCGAATGCGGGAAACGAATCAGACTTTAAAAAGTGGGCAGAGAAAGTCAATTATACAAAATATGCTATTGTAAGATATGGTAATGTTTTG
>DTSJ01000351.1 GCA_012965445.1 Candidatus Hydrogenedentota bacterium | reverse complement strand
ATCTTTCTTTCTCGCGCGGCTTTCCGAATTTGGATCCGCCTACGATTCAGAATTCTGTATTGCCGAACTTGATTGAATACAGCTTTAGTGCATCGCCGCAGTTGCCGGCGGGCCGTTACTACCTGACAATAAACACACAGTTTGTGGATGATCGTACGTTGAATCTCGCGAATTCTGTTGACAGCCCCGCGGATATGGCGTACTACGTTTCCGAGCCGGGAGGGGACAGTATTCTCGACACGATGATGGAGCACATCCGGACGGTGACCAACTTGTACCCCGACTATATGGATTTTCATTCTGAACGTCGTCTCTCGCCGGCCGTTGTTGGTCAGGACGCGCTGGGTAATTTCACGGGTATGGCGTTCATGCAAAACCATTCGATTGTGAACGGCATCTACACGGGATTCACGGTGGAAATCCCGGAGACGGGCGAGCTGCATATCGCTGTCATGCGCACGAAGCCGGATTCGGATTTTGCGTCTCCTCTGGCGATCAATTATTTCGATTTCAGTCAGGAGCCGGATCACGAATGGGTGGAACTGGCGAATGTGTCTGACAAGGAAGTGGATATTTCGGGCTGGCGGCTTGTGGTGGAGGGCGACGGCGGCATCGAAATGACCGTCCCGGACGATACGTATATCGCGCCCAACGGCTACCTGCTGCTCGGTACGAACAAATACGACTATCTCGAACCCTTCAACACTGCCCAGGGGATATACGGCCCGAGCATCACCGCGCTCAATGGTATTGGAAAAGGAAACACGTTTAACACTTTCCGCGCAAACGGTATCGGGCTTGTCCGCGGTACAGTGCCGGGTCTGTTACCTGATCAAATCGCTGCGAACTGGTTCGCGGACGTTACAATACCGCACACGCTGCAGGATCTGGATACGCCATTCGATCCTGGCGATGAGGATTTCGTCGATAACGATGGCAATGGGGATGATGACCGTTCGCGACCATCGACTATCAGCAATCCCGGATGGCCACCGGAAGGATGGACGGGTTCCTTGGGTAACGGTGGGCATGTTCCTGACAGCGACGTTCAAAGTACGGTCGACCCGGACATTCTAGGGCTGTACGATTTCCCTCCTCCGCTTGACCCCGCGAGAAACACCAAGTCATGGGACCGTATCGTGGAGTTGGAGATACCAGCACTCGACAATCTGAACACTCCGGGCGAGATAGGCGCGTTTGTATTGCGAGGCGGAATTTTTCCGAATTATCCCGAATACGACGGGATTGACAACGACAGCGACGACGATTTTATCGGATCCGACATATACGACAACAACGGCAGCGGGGTGCGCAATGAAGTCGGCGAAGGCATTGACGAAGGAAGGCTTCGTCTGCACCCGAACAATCTTATATTCCCACTCAATATTCCGGGCGCGTACAACCGGGTTCCAGCGATATTCAACGAAGGCACTGTTCCACTGGCGATACAAACCCTTGCAATGGCGAGTTTACAGTATCAGACCTATCCCGTTTCGCTGGATGACCCGCCTGACTGGAGGGCCTTCGCCGAAAAGCGCCTGTTCCCCGGCGACAACGTGATTGTCTCGCTCTACGAAGGATCGCGCGGCGACCAACCGGCTACCCGCATCAATCGCGCTTCCCACATCGTCGACAGCATTACCTACACCGAACTCGATGTAATCAACCGCACCATTGACGATGTGTTGGAGTATACATTTGCCGACGGACTCTACAATGCCGATTACCCGACCATGTGGCCTGCGAACACGATGGGAATCGATTTCTACAAATCCCTAGAGCGCAAACATCCGCTGTACAACGGCGATAAACACGGCGTCACCAATCGTTCTCAGCCCACTGACGGTCGCTACGACGACTGGGCGGACAGTTCGCAATATTGGATTCGCGAAATCGATGTAACTGCGGAGAATCTGTTCGACTTCGAAGTCACGTTTGACGGAACGACCGGAACGGAAAACCTGTTTGCCCTCAACGACGAGGGCCACAATAAGCTGTTCGACCACACTCAGTTCGGCTCGCCGCTGCGCATGAACCTCTCCCAGCGCAAGATGGAAAACCCTGCGACCGTCGATGTGGCTGCAACCACGTCTCTCTCCGAAGGTCAGTTCGAGTATGCATTGACCGATGAGGGCGGAGTTCTAACCGCGCGACGCGCCATCTTTTCACTTGTAAACGTACGCAACAATCCGCTTGTATCGCCGGGAGACCTACTCGGTCTCCCCCACTTCGACCGTATCCAGCGCACCCGCGCGAACCCGGACACAGGAGACGCGAACAGCGGATTCCCCATCGATTTCAGCGCGCTCAACCAGCGCATCGTGCTCGACGGAAACGGCGAAATACCACGCTATACAGACGATTCCGTGCGGCAGATTATGCTTGGTCATACTTTCGGCGATGAGAACCTGGATACGATGCTGCTGAACGATAACCTGCTGGACAGTAACGAAATATTTTTCGCGCTCGATTTCCGGGAACGCGACAACGAAGGCGCGGACGTGTCTGTTCCCGGCGATATATTCTATGAAACCGAAACCGAGGACCAACAGAACGACCTCAGCAACGACCTCGTTCAGCTCATCGCAAACACCGCAGCCAGCGACGCGCTCAGCCTCTCTGTTGCTACTGCGAAGGTGGTTCCATTTGACAAAGGAAGTTTCAACACAGACTGGAATGTCATCAATCAGGATTGGTCGCCCGTTCTTTTGTTCCCGCTGATAGGAGACAACGGCGCCTTTTTGTTCCCGGCCGGAGATCCGAAATATGAACAACAGTACTTATTCAACAACACGCTGGGGAACATCATCCCCGCGACGGTGAATACGGACCGCTGGCCCTATGAACGCCGCGCTGTGTCCTATGCCTCGCGAAACCGAGGTGGGTTAAACGCAACCAATTTTCCCCGCGAAGGCAAGGAAGTCCTGTTCATCTGGGACGGCAACGACGGTATCGAAAACGGCGAATACGACATTTACCTTGGCGTAAACGAAGACCTTCGTCCGCTGCTCAAGAACACCGCTGTATTGAATCAGTTCTTCGGCATCAGTTTCATTTACGAAGCACTGGAGACTGACGCTGTGAACATGCTGATGGACATCGAAATTTTCACTGACCGCGATGGAAACGGTCGGGTCTGGAATCCAGACCTCACCGCAAATGGTATTGATCCCGACAAATACTCGGACCTCAATGCAGGCGCGAGATTTGAAACCCTCAACGAGTCCTTCGAGCAGATTCAGAACGCGGTTCCTGACCGAAACGGCTTCATCAACTACGGCGCGGTCACCGTCGAGAATAATTACCTCGCTGTATTCATTCGGAACAGGGCGGACAGCACGGTACTGAACCGATTCACCCGCGTCATCCTCGCGCCCCGTGCTAAAACGCCTGGGCGGCTGAACATCAACACCCTGGAAACGCATTTGATATACGATCTACAGCCGAATTCCGATGAATCGAGATTTTTCAACCCGCTGATCGGTATACCGGGGATTCAGTTTGGGTACAACGAGTTCCTGGACCTATATGGTCACGATGAGAACTCCAATCCGAGTCCAACTCAAGTAGACAGGTATTCGGCCTACCTGGACGACTTGATAGACGATGGTCTGCTGAACGATAGCTTCGATACAAGCGACAGTTTTGTTTTCGACAGTGGCGACAGACCAAGTCGAAGTGAAGCGAATACACCTGTCCAGTATCGTGCCCAAAAAATTACGACCGAACGCGCGAAGGGCGACAATATTCACGCCGACGGCCGATACTTCGAAAGCGTGGCTGATTTGGTTCAGCCTTCGAATCTGGGAACCTCCACCAATCGGCTCGTCTACCCGAGCATACTGAGCGATCTGGACGACAGTCGGAGCGGTCAGAACGACTACTTCATGAGCGAGGAAACGCGGCGATTCTATGAAATCCGAAACCGCTTCGGGCGGATGGTCAATATGATCACGACGCGGTCCGATGTGTTCAAGATTCAAGTCACGGTTCAGACAGGCACCATCGACGACGTAAACGGCGACGGCATTTTGAATTATCGGGATGATCGGGAGTTTTCCGTGACGTCCGAGAAAAAAGCGAGTACGGTCTACGAGCGGTAGAACACAGAACCTGCGGGTTCTGTATGATATAGAAGCTAAGAGGAGCGAAACATGGTACGGCGCAACACAACCGGGATGTTGATCCTTCTTATGGTCGGTACGATGATCATGGGCGGGTGCGGTTGGATTTCAGGCGGAGACGACCCGGCAGGTGCGCCGTCCTCTTCAGCGGGCAGTCAGTCATCTGCTGGCGCAGGCCTTCAGGCGATCACCAAGGCTGTTTACACCCATCTTGAGCAGTTTATACTTGTCGCACTCGACCCGGTGCGCGGGCCTGTCATCGGCGGCACTCCGGTTACGTTGCTGGGTAATTTCCGCGTGTCAAACGCGATCTACAGTCTTTACGAGGCGAATGCTTCCCACAACGTCACCTTCGACGGCAATAACGCGACCTTCATTCCGAATGCGGTTGGCCAGTTTATCACGGCGGACACGATGTACGTGAGCACGCCTCCGGGCCTGATTCCCTCGCTGGTCGATGTCTCCGTGACGTCGGCAATCTACGGCACGAGTACGCTCTATGACGGATTTCGTTATTTCGGCGGTTTCGAACTCATCAGCATATATCCTGACCAGGGACCAACGTCGGGCTTCCAGCCTATACAGGTGATGGTCAACGTACCCCTCACGACCCCTGTAACGAGCCTTCTCGTGGCTGAGAGTCTCTACAGCGTCGAGATTGACGGAAACGCAGCGACTTTTGACGGCCTTGTCACGCCGCTGATCGGTATCAACAGTATTTACGAGGGGTATAACGCCTATTTTAATATGCTGACACCTCCGGGCATCTTGGGGATCAAAGATGCCGCTCTTATCGATGTGGCGAGCATCGAGAATCCGGAGTCCCCCGCCATAAAGGCGGATGCCTACGAATACATCATTGGCGGCGGGATAGGTCAATGGGTGAATGTCACGATTCAGCCGAACCCCGTCGGCCCGCTTGATGCGGGGGAACTTGAGGTCGTGATTGAAATTACGGAGGAGTTCAGCGGTTCCTTCGAGGCGTTTATCGTTCCTCAGGGCGGTAATCCCGCGAACCAGGACCATCGTATTAACCTCGCGAATCTGTCTACGGGCGTCAGCTCCGACGGGAACCCAACCTGGACGGGAACGAACGCTATTTCTATCACGACTGAGCTCTACGGCGGACTTTATGCGGACGGCCATGCCGCGATATTCCTGAACACTGGAACGGACGGTATTGTCGGGGACGACTTCGTCTCTCCATTTACGGACAGCGACAAAATTATCGGCGACGCGCTCATTAACCGACACTTTATTATTGATACGATTCCGCCCGTGATGCTTACTACCGGTATCGCAAGCATTTTCGTCAACTCAAGTAATTCCGTCGCATATTTGAGTCCCAATGACGTGATCGGAAACGGGACCCATCCGTATCAACCCGTCACGACTAACCCCCTCCCTCCAAATGTTGGTAGTGAGTTTCCCGTTTCTATCGGTGAAATCGTTCAGGATCCGTCGACTTTCTTCCTGCCTCCGCTGCCCGGTCCGCAAAGTCCACTCCGGAACGCGCAGCGCTTCTTCAATGTCGCGTCGATCAGCAATGACGCTCTTATCGAGAATCTGTTTCTTCAGGTGTCTGCCGAGTTCATTGATCGGGATGTGGATACGATTCTTGGCACGGACAGCGCCCTGGGTCTGCCCGATAGATTCAACGGCGACACAATTCGACAGCCCGCAGGTTTTGATACTTTGACTTCACCGACCTTTGTCGGGAACCAGGATCAGATACTCATCGGGGTAGAAGGCGACGGCAACATCCGCGCGCGCTGGGTGTTGCAGGGCGGCTCATCGTCATTGCCGAACGTGCAAGGAGTATCGGCTCAATTCCTTCCGTCAGGGTCAAACATAACGACTGGTTTTGTGTATGCTCAGACTGGCATTCCGTCGGTTACCCAGATGGCCGTAGCATGGAATCTGTACAGCGGAATCTCGCCGGATGACATAAGTGACCCGATGCACCTGATCACGAAATTTGCTGCTGGCGACCGGGCGACCATTTATCTACCACGCGGCGCTAGTGATATCAGCCTTGATGCTCGTTCCGTTATGACGACGCGCGATCAGCAGCTCGATCCGCTGCACATCTGGTGGATGCGCGAAGTGAACACGAATATTTTTCGGGACAATATTCCGGCGAACGGGGTTACGCGTACGCCTCGGTTCCAGTGGGAAATATCCGGGCGGCCGCGGGCGGAACTAACGGCTGCAAAAAACAATCCGTACCCGCTGTTCTCGTATCGATTGTGGGAAAGTGATGAGAGTGCCAACCTTGAAGATTTCAGAGATGGAACGCCTGCCAACCCATATCGACTGGTAGAATCCAGCACCTGGTCGACAAACACCGGACCGACATTTACGACAACATTTCAGGACAACCGCTGGTATCTCCTCTCCGTCATGTCCATTGACGAAGCGGGAAATGCCGAAAGGTGGCCCTTCGATGAGCTAACCAACGACGGGGGCGGTCAAGTGAACGTCATTGGAGTCCAATCCGGCGGGGGCAACTGGCGTCGATTCTACTATCCGTCTGCCGCATCCGAGATCGATACTGAGGTCACTCCGTTCTTCTGGCATGATGAAACTCCGTTTATAGACGGCTTTACTGTCGGAGAACTTTCGTTTGATACGCAAACTGTGATTCCGTTGCCGCCGCAGTCAACCTATTTCCCGAACGGGATCCCACCCATCACAGACGAGCTCGTTACGGCCTTTTTCACGGTACGGGCCCTTAACATTCCCGAAGGTGTTACACCGCAGATTTCATGGGAGTTATTCCGGGATGGTACGTTCGACTCAGACCTTCAAAACCAGAATACGAATCCGAATGGTGTGTACATAACGGATAATTTAATCACCCAAGGCGACCCCAGTCGGCAAAGACCAGTAACCTACCTGTTCCGGGCGACAGCCAGCTATTTTGACGGCTCCGACACCATCACCGACCCGACGCCAGTGAATATTCGTTTCACGGTTGTGCCGGATGCGGATATACAGAGATTCCTACGGAATGTTCAGTCTGACGACCAGCAACCCATTAAAGAGTTTGATCGGCCCTGATTTTTCCCTTGCACTCTTCTGCGGGATTGTGTTTAATTAGTAGTAGTGTAAAGGGGTAACTCTTGATCGTATGTGCCTGCATCAAGACAATAGAGTTGCACGATGGGTGCGTACGGCAGTCTGTTGCCTGACCCTGACGACTATCGCGGCATGCGGTTCGCCTCCCCCAGCCCCTGCGACGAGTCTTACGGTTCGCAGCAATCCAGAAGCCGCGCACATCATGATCAACGGCACCGTGTATGGTCAGACGCCGATTACGATTTCGGATCTCGCCGCCGGGGAACACTACATTATACTCAAAAAAAAGGACCACAGACGATCTACCCAACGTATCAGGCTTGAACTGGATACTCCTGTGGAACTCGATTTCGACCTCGTCCGGGATGCGGGCTACGTAACTTTTACGACGACTCCCGATGGGGCTGAAGTCTACCTGCATACTTCTGAAGGCAGCAGACTTATCGGCGAAACCCCGCTGGAAAACGCACGACTGGATACTGGAGACTACTCTTTCGAAATCCTCCTTGAAAACTATCACCCGACACAGAGCGATATCGTTGTCGAACATGGAAACTACTACACCGAGAAACATGCGCTGAAGGCGATGGTTGCGCGGCTGAGAATTTTGAGCCGGCCGACTGGTGCGCAGGTATGGATTGACGACGAACTGCGCCCGGAGATGACTCCTGCGAACATCAAGCTCCCGCCGGGCGCCTACAGCGTTGGGGTCTACAAGCAGGGCTATATGATGAATGAACAGACAATCGAGCTTGCAGCCAATTCCTCCTTTGACCTCAACGCAGTACTCGAAGAAGGTGGTATGCCCTTTGGCATGGTGCTGATTCCGGCAGGTGAGTTCATATTTGGAGACGACGATAAGTCGCCCGACGAAAAGCCCATGCGAAAAGTCCACCTGGAAGCGTTTTACATGGACAAAAACGAGGTGACCAACGCGGAATTCAAGAAGGTATTTCCGGGCCATACCTTCGACGGACATCGCGACAATTACCCCGTTCGCGGTGTTTCCTGGAAACGGGCAGCCGATTTCGCCGCGGCAGTCGGCAAAAGGCTACCCACCGAAAAGGAATGGGAAAAAGCTGCGCGTGGCGCTTCTGGACGCGAATATCCCTGGGGAGCTGTTTTCAACATAGATCACGCACATATCGCAACCGGGCTCAATTCTGATTCCCAATCGGTGGGCAGTTACAAAACAGGTGTCTCCGAATACGGCTGCTTCGACATGTCTGGAAATGTGTACGAATGGACCAGTGACTGGTACAACCCTTACCCGGGGAATACAGAGGTCACTGTCGACTACGGAACTGTCTATAAAGTGATTCGGGGTGGCTCTTACAGGTCCGATCCATTCGAAGTGCGAAGCGCAAAACGCCATTACGACAAGCCCGATGCACGGCGCGAAGA
>DTSJ01000350.1 GCA_012965445.1 Candidatus Hydrogenedentota bacterium | reverse complement strand
GGATCGTCTCGCGAAACTGATCCCTGACGAACTCAAGATTACGCTCGAGTCTGCTTACAAAAAAGAGCCTGAGTTGAAGGAACTGGTTGATCATGATCCGCAGGTGGGGCGTCTGTGGCGTCTGGCGCTTCGGCTTGAAGGAACGATATCGAACTGCGGGACGCATGCTGCGGGGGTGGTAATCTGCGACCGTCCGATTACGGATTTTGTCGGGCTTTATCAGGCGAAGGGTACCGAGGCGATATCGACGCAGGTGGAGATGCGCTACGTGGAGGAGGTTGGTCTGCTGAAGATGGACTTCCTGGGGCTGCGGACATTGACGGTGGTGCATGAGACCGTGCATCTGGTGAACGAGGCGACTGGGGTCTTCATCGATATTGACGCGATTGAGTGCGATGATGAGAACGCCTACAATTTGCTTCGATCCGGAAAGACGACGGGCGTGTTCCAGTTGGAAAGTGCAGGAATGCGGGAACTGTCGAAGAAAATCGGACTGGAAAGTCTGGAGGAAATTTGTGCGCTGGTGGCGCTTTATCGTCCAGGGCCGATGCAGTTCATCGACGCTTATATTGAGGGGAAGAACGCGCCGGACAAGGTTGTCTACGACCATCCATTGTTGGAACCGATTCTGCGGGAGACCTACGGCATCGCGGTGTATCAGGAACAGGTGATGCAGATTGTTCAGGCGGTGGCTGGGTTCTCGTTGGGTCAGGCTGACATTCTGCGACGGGCGATGGGAAAGAAGAAGGTCGAATTGATGGCCGAGCAGCGTGAGAAATTTGTGAAGGGCTGCAAGGATGCGAATGACATTGACGGTAAACTGGCGACGACGTTGTTCGACAAGATCGAGACCTTTGCCGGATACGGATTTAACAAGTCGCACAGCATGGCATACGCGTTCGTGGCGTATCAAACTGCCTTTTTGAGAGCGAATTATCCTGCCGAGTTTATGGCTGCGCTGCTTACGAGTGAATCCGGGAACCTGGACAAGATTGCGATTTATGTGGACGAGTGTCCGCGTGTGGGGATTGAGGTGCTGCCGCCTGACATCAACGTGAGCGCGAAAAACTTCGCCGTTGATGACGGGAAAATCAACTTCGGGCTGAGCGCTATTAAGAACGTGGGGGACAAGCCCGTGGAGGAGATCGTTTCCGAGCGGCAGAAGAACGGGCCTTTCAGAGACATCCATGACTTTTGTTCGCGTCTGGCATCGCGTCAGGTGAATCGTCGATTGATCGAGAGTTTGAATAAAGCCGGAGCTTTTTCGAGTACCAACTGGTCGCGTTCGCAGGTGGACGCGGTACTGGAATCGGCGCTGGAGGAGGCGCAGATCGCACAGAAGGATCGCGAGGCGGGGCAGTCTTCGTTGTTTGATTTGATGGGCGTCGGGGAAGAAGAGGCTACTGCGTCGCCTTTTGCTGAGAAGCCGGATATTCCCGAGTGGGACGAGGCGATGGTGCTGCAGGAGGAGAAGGAGATGCTGGGGCTGTATATCAGCAGTCATCCCTTGAAGAAACACATGCCGATGCTGCGTCTGTTTGGCACGCCGGGGCTCGATGATTTAGAGGAGATGCCTGAAGGTAAGATCGTGAATGTGGGGGGGATTCTTTCGCAGGTGAAATATCACATCACCGCAAAAGGGAAAAAGATGGCCTTCCTGACGGTGGACATGGTGGAGGGGCCGGTTGAGATCACGGTGTTTACGAATACCTACGAAGAGTATTACGAAATGCTGGTGGTGGACAGGGTCTTGATGATTCAGGCGCATGTCAATTATCGGAACAACACGCCGGGGCTGGTGGCTGACGCGTTTTATATGATGGATGAGGTCGAGGAGCGTCTGACGAAAGCCGTGCATATCCGGATTGATGCGAATGGATTTGAAGACGGGCGTGTCGAAGATCTCGCTGTGCTGCTTGGAAGCGAGCATGGGTCGTGCAATGTGTTCCTGCACTATCGCGACGGTAATGGTAAGGAAGCTACTGTGCATGCGACGAGCGCCTGTATGGTAAGGCCGTCGCGTGGTTTGCGGGACAAGGTGGAGTCACTGGTGGGGTCGGGCGGGTACTGGTGTTCGGCGGGGTTTGGACTGCCGAGCCACAATCTGGATACGGATGAGCGGATTAAAGTTGAACCCCGGCCCTGGGAGCGTGCGCGGCACGCAGGGTAGGCCGTGACATCGCTTCGGCCGTCGTCACATTTTTGAAACTGGATCGGGGGCTTGTGGGGTATTCTCACGCGATTCAGGTGTGTCTAATATACAAATAACAGTACAGTGGTTTTAAGTGTGTCCACTTTTAGTGTGTTTGTATGCACTCTAAAAAGGCCATATTTTATCGCATTTTATGGACA
>DTSJ01000349.1:896-8648 GCA_012965445.1 Candidatus Hydrogenedentota bacterium | reverse complement strand
CCCAAGTACCTGGACGCCGTCCAGGTCTCCATCGTTCAGAAGCATCTGACAGAAACGCGCGTAATCCATCGTCGTAGAGACGAGTCCGCCGCCTCCTGAGAAGAATACAGCTGGTTCTTTGTAGGAGTCCTGCGCACGGGATGTGGCTACGTATACCCCGGGACCCTCGGGATTCGGTGAGTAGAGAGTTGCGAGCCGATCATGCTTGGACGACGGAACGTGAAACGCCGTATCTGTCATACCCAGGGGTTTGAAAATGCGGTCCTCAAGAAATACGTCGAAGGTCTGGCCGGAGACGACTTCAACGAGGCGACCCAGAACGTCGATGGAGTATCCGTATTCCCATTCCGTGCCGGGTTCGAATTCCAAAGGCACGGTAGCAAGCCGTTTCGAAAACTCTGCAAGATCGTGATCGCCCCTTACACCGGATGAGCGATAATACTTCGCGGAGTTTCCGCCGCCGCCGTAGGTAATCCCGGCTGTGTGACGCAGCAGATCGCGGATCGTAATCTGGTTCTCTGCTTTTGCGGGTTCGTTATTCGCGCTGGCCACGGTCATCTCATCGTACTCGGGAAGATACTTCGAGACGGCATCGGTAAGGAAAAAGTGTCCTTCCTCATGAAGAATCATGACGGCCACCCCGGTAATAGCTTTGGACATGGAGTAGATCCGAAAAATGGTATCTTCAGCCATAGGAGTACTCGACTCACGATTTTGATCGCCGTAGGTTTCGAAATAGACAATCTTCCCATGGCGGGCAATCAGCCCCGTAGCTCCCGAAAAATCGCCATCCGCTACATGCTGGTTCATGGAAGCGGTAATCCGGTCAAGACGGTCTTTGGAGAATCCGAGTGACTTCGGTGAAGCGGTAGGCATGCTCTGCGCAAAAACGTTCAGGCAAAGCAGCGAAACAATTAGAGATGTGCAAATTAGTCGTATGGCGCTCATTGATTTTTCCTCCGGGAGTTTGGGTTCAGATCTTTATTCAGTTGCTAAACGCGCGGATATCGAATTATTATAGGTCTTGCAGTAGGTTTCGTCAACATACTTAATCGCTTAGATCTACGTGCGCTGTATTGAAACAATTTTCTCATGACATTGAGAAGAATCAGGAGACTTGTAATGATAGACCGCTCAGTTTGCAGATTGATCAATTTCCTTGCCTGGCTGCTCGTAGTCGCAATTACGCCCTTTTCTCATGCTGCTTCCTCAGAGGCAGAAGCTGCGGCTCGCCGTACGCTCGATTCCTTTATGGTGGCATGGAACCAGGCGGACAACGTTGAGCTTCGAAAGGCGATGAATTTCCCTAACGTCACTTTGGCAGGCTCGCGCATGATTATCGCGAATGAACCGGAAGATTTCTCGACGGATTTCGAACGGATGCGTGAACAAGAGGGCTGGGCGAAAAGTTCGTTTGACAGAATCACCGTGACGAGGAGTGCTCCCGAAAAAGTACATTGCAATGTCGTGTACAGCAGACGCAAAGCGGACGGCAGTGCCTATCGCACCGCCACCGTCTTCTATGTGATCACGAAAAAGGATGATCACTGGGGGATGCAGTTTCGCGGACCGGGGATCGTTCCCTCGGAGCCACTGAGCGCTGATCAGCGTCAGGCGGTGGTTTCTGCAGAGGAAGCTGTGCAGCAATTTTTCACAGCCTTCAACGGTGCGGACAATGCGGCACTCCTGGACACCTTGAATCTTCCGCACGCATTTCTGCTCGACAACGGAGCTCTCGCCGCGGCCCACGATCCGTCTGGTCCGTTGGTGGCAATGGACTTCGACGGTATGCGCGAGCGTGAGGGCTGGCACATGAGCTCCATCGATTCGCTGACACCTGTTCAGGTCAGCCCCGGTTCGGTATCCTTCGAACTCGTCTTTAGTCGGTATCACCAGAACGGCATGAAGTATCGTACCGTACCCGCACTCTGGGTGCTCACGGATAAAGAAGGGCACTGGGGCGTTCAGTTCAGGTCGCTGATGCCAGCGACATATTCAGATTAAAGCGTCGCAACTGGTCGAAAACGAGGCGTAGATCCAGACCATGTGCCTGCGTTTCCATCTGAAATCCACACATTTGTGAAGGACACTCCAAAGAATGTATGGTAAATTCAAGTTCCCAAATCGAGGAATCGCACAATAGCTGTAAAAGGAGAGTCACGTGATCCCATACCGCAAATTCGAATCCATTTTCAGGGTGCGCAATCTCATCCTCGCTTTTGTTGTGGCCAGTGTTGCCCTGGCAGACATGTCGGATGCCGCAGAAGGCAGCCCCTTCTGGCCACAATTTCACGGCCCGAACCGGGACAATATTTCCAGCGAGGGCGACTTGCTGAGCGTGTGGCCTGAGAACGGACCCGATCTGGTTTGGACGACCGAAGGCCTTGGGCATGGATTCTCTACGGTTTCCATCGCCGACGGTCAGATGTACACGGCAGGCAACATCGGCGACGACACGGTTGTCACGGCGCTCGATTTGAAAGGTACCATTCTTTGGCAGGTGAAAAACGGTAAGGCCTGGACGACTGGAAGCTCCTATCCGGGTACGCGGGGGACTCCCACGGTGAACGGCAATCGCGTTTTCCATGAAAGTCCGCTCGGCAACGTGATCTGCCTGGATGCGAAGACCGGAAAGACGGTATGGGAGTTGAATGTACTTGAGAAGTATAACGGTGAAAACATTCGATGGGCTTTGGCGGAATCGCTGCTGATCGACGGCGAGCATGTCATTTGTAGTCCTGGAGGCCCGGATGTTTCGATTGTCGCGTTGGACAAGCACACTGGCGAAGTCGCCTGGGAGGCCCCAAGTACTGGTGATTCAGCGGGTTATGCCTCACCGATTCTCTTTGAACATGGCGGCCTCCGTATCCTTACAACATTGACGGCAAAATCGATCATTGGCGTGAATGCCGATACGGGCGCACTTCTGTGGCGTCTCGACCACGAATCCTATACGGACCAAAACACGCTCACGCCTATCTTCCATGATGGTCATTTGTTCATCAGCACGATTCGCGCAGGATCGATTAAGTGGAAGGTACAGGTGAATGATGGAACCGTGTCTCTCGAAGAAGTCTGGCGCACCGATGAATTCGACAATCATCATGGCGGGGTCGTTTTGGCAGAGGGTAATATCTACGGCGCGAGCATCACCAGGAGCCGCAATCGATGGGTCTGTCTGGACTGGGAAACGGGCGAAATCGAGTACGTCGACGAAGCGGTCGGGAAAGGCTCGGTCACCTATGCCGACGGTCTGATGTATATGCTCAGTATAAATCGAGTCATGGGTCTGGTCCGTCCTCTCGAATCCGGATACGAGATGGTTAGCACCTTCAACATCCCTGAAGGCGGTGAAGGCAAGAGCTGGGCGCATCCAGTCGTCGCTGGTGGGCACTTGTACATTCGCCACGGAACCTATCTCTATGCCTATGACATTCAGAACCGATAGCAAGTGAACTTTCTGATACAATCAAATTGAACGATACTTTCTGGAAAAGGAGAACATTATGAAAAAGCGAATCGTCGTACTGTCAATCGTCGCCATCGTGCTCAGTGTCAATTACACATTGGCCGAAACCAAAGCAACCCCGGCAGAAAAGGCCCGAGAAAATTTGGAGAACTATTTCAAGGCCTGGGATGAACCGGACGCGGTGAAGCGGGAGGCGATTCTGAATCCGAGTTGGGCTGAAAACGGGACTTACACCGACCCCACTGTGCATGTCGCGGGTCGAGACGCATTAGTGGCACACATCGAGGGATTCGCGTCTGGAGGGCAGACGAAAACGATGTCGATAGTACGAACGACCGGCGTCGACTTTCATCATCGGTCGTTTCGTTTCGGATGGGAAATGCAGAACGCATCAGGAAAGACGCTTACGCCCGGATTCGATTACGGTGAATTCAACGATGAAGGGCAGATTACCAAGATCGTCGGTTTCTTCGGCCCTATGCCGAAAATGAAATAGTACGCCGAATCCTGTACAGAATCGAGAAGTCCAGCCTGAAAATCCATTGAGCCGTGGAGACTCTACATCTCATCTAACGTCTCAAGCCGACCTTCCATCAAACCCGCGATGGGCCTTGTGACCTCGACGCGCTCAAAAACGATCTTCGCGATAGCAGTCATCGGAGCCGCCAGCAGCATCCCCGGAAATCCCCATAACATTCCCCAGAAAATCAAAGCCATTAGAATGACCACAGGATGAAGACCTAGTGTATCCCCCATGATTTTGGGCTCGAGTACATTGCCCACAACAAATTGGACGGTAAGGGGCAACACAATGGCGAGTACTATGGTGACTAACGTAACCTCCGGCGTTAGGAGTACGACTGGTATGGGCAGCAATGTCGCGATAGCAGAGCCAACATTCGGAATAAAATTCAGGATGAAGGCAAATGCGCCGAATGACAGCGCATAATCCACGCCGAGAATTTTCAGAATCAAGAACACCAGGAATCCGGTTAGCATTGACAGCACGATTTTGATGCCGATGTATTTTTGCACACGAGTCTCAATTTCACCTATCACGCCTTCGCGCGGCTTGGTCCGGGTGGTACTTCCAGTGAGCAAAAATGCAGTGAAGAGCATTACAAGTACAACAAGCAGAATGTTCGACGTCAAGGAAATTATCGCCGACGGGAGACTCATAACAATGTTTTTGATGGCTCCCTCCGGTAAGAGCGAGGATAGTTCGAATGTACTTTCGGACTCGGGTGCCAGTCCCTGATCTGATCGTACTCCAAATTCTGACCTGGCATCCAAGTCGGAACCTGAATCAGATAGTTCTGCCGAATTGTCGGGTTCAACAACCTTTGTCGGATCGACCTCCTTGTCGCCGGCAACCATCGATACCAGCTTAATGAACGGTTGGGAATTTTCAACTTTATCGATTATTTTCGTAAGCTGTCGTTCATATGCTCCCGCATTGTTCGCAAACTGCTTTGCAGAGATGACGATAAGCACAACCACTCCCAGCAGCACCAAGAATCCCATAAACATAGTCAGAACGAGCGCAATGGGACGAACTATCGCGACTGGAAGGACAAACTTAAGTTTGCGAACAAGAAAATCAACGATCGGAACGAGTATCAGGGTAAGAAACGCCGCCAGTATAAACGGCACGAGCACCGTTCGCAACAAGTATAGGGTAATCGCAAGAGTTACAACCGTCAAAATCGCCAGACACACTGTCTGGATTCGTGATTCGTATTCGCCCTTGGTCATACGCTACTCCCTCATAGCCGTTTCGTATAACCATACAAGTCACAACGAGCAATATTCAATCAGAAAACCTACTCCGCGATTAGCCCTTCCACTGCCGACAGCATGTGGGCCAGTCTGAAAGGCTTCTTGAATACATGACCGGCACCGTGGAGTTCCGCAACCCGCAGATAGTCCTCGGTTCCAACCCGGCCTCCACCGGACATAGCGATGATTTTTGCGTCCGGGTAATCACGGCGGAACTCCTGGATCGTTTCCAAGCCCTCCTTTTCTGGCATTATGATATCCGTAATAACAACATCAACGGGATTTTGCCCGATTTGACGCAGGCCCTCGGCCCCATTCTGCGCCGTATAAACCCCGTAAGAATGAGAACCAAAGAAACTCTGAAGAATCCCAAGTAACTGTTTATCATCATCTATTATTAAAATGTTCGGCATTTCTCGCTACGTCTCCAAAAAAGAGTATACCGGGTCAAATGCACACGAATCCGACCCGTTTAAATCATATATAGATTAAATATGCCACATTTTCTCAAAACATGCGGACTGCGAAGATTTCTCGGTCGAATCCCCACCCAGAATCAGGCGGCGCAATCATGACTGATGGAAACGTAGGACCCATTTTGGACGTTAGCGGACTCATTCGCCTCGCCCATCAATCTAAATCTCAGTCAGAGGATCTGGTGAAAGCATCGGCTATGAATTAGATCTGGATATCAGTCCGAAGCTGATACAGAGCGAACACATCGAAATCCCGTGTTCGGCAATCCAGAATCGATGCCCGATTTCCCCCGATGCGACACACGATACCCCAAGCAGTAGTTCGCAGCACACATAAACGACCCCCCACGCTGAATCTTCTCTACTCCCTGCTCCGGACCGGTGGGATTTGATCTCGGCGATTCGCGATAGTAGTTGGCCCCGTACCAATCCTCAACCCATTCCCAGACATTGCCCGCGATATCGTACAATCCATATCCGTTCGGTTTGTACTGCCCTATCGGCGCAAGCGTCTTATAACCGTCGGCGCCTGAATCGTCAACCGGGAACTGACCGTTCCAGGTATTCGCTCGATGCTCTCCCCCCGGAGCGAAATCCAATCCCCAGGCGTAGGGAGCATCATCCAGTCCCCCTCGGGCAGCATATTCCCATTCGGCCTCAGTGGGCAATCGCTTCCCCGCCCATGCGGCGTACGCCGTCGCGTCGTTCCAGCTTACCTGAACAACAGGATACTCGTCCAGACCCTCGATATCCGTCTCAGGCCCGTTCGGATGACGCCAAGTCGCGCTGTCCGCTCGCTTCCACCATTCCGCTCCCGGTACCCGATCTCCCGGAGAATTGTCCGGCGCGAAAACAATCGACCACTTCCACTGTTCCGCCTCGGTCACGAATCCCGTTTCCTTCACGAAACGCGCGAACTCCCCGTTCGTTACCTCATACTCGTCCATATAAAACGCATCAAGGGTCACCTCATGCCTCGGACTTTCATGAGCAAAACCATCTGAACTCCCCATCATAAAACTACCCGCGGCGACCAATACCATTCCCTTTACATCCGGTAGCGAATCCGGCTCCTCAACCTCGCTCACAACCTTCGGTGAAATTGCCTCATCATTCGGCTCATTGGCAGACTGCGAACATCCCGCCAGGCACCCCGCGACCAACAGCGTCGGCATCATTCGTTTCAGATTCATTCGTTTTCCTTCAACCCAACGTATGCCGGATATAGCACCAGCCGATCATCTTCAAGTCCGATTCGCCTCAATCTGCCAATCACATCGCGAACATCCTGCGAATCAAGCCAGTCCATGTTGTCGATTTCACCTTGTAGCACCCTGCGTAACCATCCCGGAACGGGCTTACCCTTTACCTCAAACGATACCAGATCCACCTCAAGAGTTTCTCCCTCAATCATCAGACGCAACTCCGCAATCCCGTTGATATACCGTCCGCGCATCGAACTGCGCCACGGCCCAAGCTCCAAATCCGAATCCAGCGGAAGACTCATCTGCGCCAGCAGCGAGCCGTTCCTGATACTCAAATACACCGTCGATTCGGTATCGTCATCAGGCAACAGGCCGTTTATCTCCCGCGCATCCAGTTCCAGAGGCTCTACTGCGACGTCATCGCGCAGTGCACTCTCGAATTTGTCCAGCCTCGCCTCGACCGCTTCCTTTTCCGATTCGCTTAGTATGACGTGAGGCAACTCCGCAGGTTGAACAGCCGTATAAGTCTCAACCATATCCTGCATCGCAGGCGGAACCAATAGCGACAGAGCAATCAGAACCACCATCGAAAGCGACACTATCCCGAATAGGCTGAATAGTATAATCGTGCTCCAACGCCGTTTCGAAGAATTCCTGTATAGACCGTCTATCGCCGCCACGTCGACCCCCTTCATCCTGTACAACCTCAGACCTTTTGTATTAGGCTATAGGATACTCAAACAGCAACACAACCGAATTCGGGAGTTCTCAGTGAGGAAAACTATCAGGTCGATATGGACAATGGTCATCGTCGGGATTTTGT
>DTSJ01000349.1:0-886 GCA_012965445.1 Candidatus Hydrogenedentota bacterium | reverse complement strand
CCGTCGCGCAAGATAATCCGCCTCCAAACATCGTGATCGTTTTTGCCGATGACCTCGGTATCGGGGACATCGGTCCATACGGGAACACACGAATAAAAACGCCCCACCTGGATCGCATGGCGGCCGAGGGAGCCAGACTGACGAGTTTCTTCGCAAGCGCTTCCGTGTGTACTCCGTCTCGCGGTGGCTTGCTCATGGGGCAGTACCCGGTTCGCAATCAACTCACAGCGGATGTCGCCCGGCCCTCGAACAAGATTGGTATTCCAGACAACGCGATTACCATCGCCGATTCGCTCAATGAACTCGGTTATGCGACCGCCTGTATCGGCAAGTGGCATTTGGGTCATCGTCCAAATCAATGGCCGACCGAACATGGCTTCGACTATTTCTACGGTGTCCCCTGGAGCAACGACATGACGCCGTTCAATCTGTATCGCCAGTCCGAGGAAATCGAAAGTCCCGTCGATCAGACAACGATCACTGAACGATACACACAGGAAGCAATAACGTTCATCGAAGCACACCAGAACGAACCCTTTTTCGTCTATCTCCCCCACTCCATGCCTCACGTTCCGCTGTTCGTTTCAGAGAAGTTTGCGCATAAATCTGACGCGGGTCTGTACGGCGACGTGATCGAGGCAGTCGACTGGTCCGTCGGCGAAATCATGAAAACACTCGAACGCCTCAACATTGACGACAATACCCTGGTCATTTTTACCAGCGACAACGGCCCCTGGTTTGAAGGCAGTCCCGGAAGATATCGCAATCGTAAAGGCAGCGCCTGGGACGGCGGGATGCGCGTACCCTTGCTGGCATGGTGGCCGGGAAAAATTCGCGGCGGCACAACTTCCGACGCAATCGCGATGAATATAGACCTGTTTCCAAC
>DTSJ01000348.1:20626-25304 GCA_012965445.1 Candidatus Hydrogenedentota bacterium | reverse complement strand
GTAGCCTACCTATGGGAATCCTCGATTGACGGCGAATTAAGCACGAACGAGGACTTCAAGCAGTCGGGCCAGACAGTCACCGAGGTCGAAATCGACAGCGGCGAGAGCTTGCCGCTGGACATGTCCAGGCCGATCCCTTTTTCAATTTTTCCGCTGGTGTGGTATATGTTGATGAGTACGTCGCCAGTGCCGGTCGCCAGATCCAGCAAGTTGAGGGAGTCTCCTTCTGGAAGGCATTGAATCATTCGCCGGCGCCATGCGACATCCCGCCGAAAGGACAGCAGACGGTTCAGGAAATCGTAGCGCCGCGCGATACGGTCGAACATTTTCCAGGATTCCGCCTGGGTGGGCTCCGCGATATTGGATGCTTGCATAACAGTCATTCGGTCGTAAGTCTCTGTTTTTCAACGCGATAGGTGGTGATTGGCGACACGGAAACCATTATACCTAGTTTTGGAACCCTATTTCAGGTTCGAGTCGAAGGGAGTTTGCGCCTGTTACGACTGAAAGCGACGACTGAATCCGACTCGATATCGAGCGGGAATGCCAGCTACTCTACATACCCCAATGACTTGAGCGCTTCGACATCATCGTCGCTGAGTTCTGCGTCGTTTTCCATGTTTCGCGTGGTTGATTCATCCCAGTCCGTGATTAACTGCTGCAGGTCGTCGGCGATATCCGCTTGGGCTTCTATAAGGTCACTGGTTTCAAGCGGGTCTTCGGAGAGGTGATAGAGTTCTTCCTTCGCGCCACCGAGGATGAGTTTCCAGCCGTTGTGGATTACTGTCTGGCGCTGCGGGGGTTTCCCGGCCATGAGCGCCTTCGTTACTTTTAGATTGGGTACTGCGCCGCCGTAGGTTTCCATCACGCGCACACGATCCATCGGGGGCAGGTCGTTTAGCAAATCACGACCGAGCATAGCTTCGGGTACTGTTAATCCCGCGAAGCCAAGTATCGTCGGGGCGACATCTATTCCGCGCGCGGGGACATCTGTACGGCCCGCTTCGATACCGGGGCCTGCAATCATGAGGGGGACATGCAGTCCTGTCTGATAGATGCGTCGACCGTGGCCGAGATAATTGTGTTCCTTGATGCTCTCCCCGTGATCGGCGACAATGAGTATGAAGGTGTTTCCTTTTGGGAGTGCATCAAGCACGATTTTGATCTGTGCGTCGGTAAAATGTATCTCGGAGTCGTAGCGCACTTTGATCTTGGCACCCTTATCGTCGGGATAGTCGCTCTTTTTTGAGACGGTGTGTGAACGTTTTTTCTTGTACGGAGCATGAGGATCGGAGTAGTGGAACCATGCGAACAACGGTTTCGATGTGTCGCGGTTCTCCAACAGGCTCAGCGCGATGCTCGTGACTTCATCACCGTCCCTCTCCGATTTGATGAAGCCCCAACGCTTCTCGTGAAAGTCGTCTTCATAGATGTCGAAGCCGCGATCGAGTCCGGACAGTTTTCTTTTCAGGGTCCAGTTACTCGTCACGCACATGGTTTCATAGTTCGCGTTTTGAAAGATCTGTGCAATGGTTTCGACGTCGTCCGGAAGCCGCAGGCCATTGCGGGTTGCGCCGGTAACGCGCGGATACAGGGATGACATCATTGAGCAGAATGAAGGGCCGGTGAGCGGGATTTCTGTGAGCATATCGTCGAAGACGAGGCTTTCGAGGGCGAGCGCATCGAGATTGGGGGAGGTATTCTGCGGATGGCCATACATACCGAGATGGTCGACGCGCAAGGTGTCTACCGAAATGATTACAACATTCGGCGCGGACAATGCCGCCGCCACGACCATGGGCAGTATCATTCCACCGCTTCCTCGGCTTCTTCCGTGTCGGGATAGGTGATTTCCAACGTGAACGATGTCGACATTGTTGCTGCTTCTTTGTTTTCGTCGCGCACGATGATTGGATTTCCGTTGACATCGTATGCGGTGATTTCGAAGGTGAAACCACCGGGCGGGGCGTTGAACGGTACGTCGACTTTCATGGACCAGACTTGATCATTGGCCGTTTCGTCTCCCTCTCTTCCGTCATCGCGAAAGTTGAACATAATCGTTTTATCTTCTTGCACGACCCCGCTTACTTCGTTCACGAGCCCGAATCGGTCATCGACGACTACGGTTACGAGTGCGGTATCTCCCGGTTTCAGATCGCTGGGTGTCATAGAGGCTTTGGACAAGAACGGTTGATGCGGTGTCACACAGCCTTGGAGTCCGACCAGTACCGACAACATCAATATATACGTGCGCTGCATGAAAATCCCCTCCGTAGAATACGATGCCATTGTACCCGCTCTCCGGGTGGCATGTAAAAAACAGACGGGGTTGGGCGATTGGACATTCTCCGATTCGTTTAGTACATTGGATTCTAACCGACGACAAAAGGAATCCAACGATGCCCATCCTGGTTGAAAAAGACGGCCCTATTACGATCATTTCTATTGACCGCCCCGAAGTACGCAACTGCGTGAATCCGGAGACGGCGGAGGAACTGGCGGTGGCGTGGCGGGAGTTTGATGCGGATTCGGAGCAGAAGGTCGGGGTTTTTGCAGGTGTGGAAACTGGATTCTGCGCCGGGTTTGACCTGAAGGCTGTTGCTGCCGGGGACGTGCAACGTACTACTGACGACTCGGATGGGCCGATGGGGCCTTCGCGAATGCTGTTGTCGAAACCAGTAGTCGGGGCCATCAGCGGACACGCGGTCGCGGGCGGACTTGAGCTCGCTCTTTGGTGTGACATGCGCGTTGCGGAGGAAGATGCGATACTTGGTGTGTATTGCCGACGCTGGGGGGTGCCTCTGATTGACGGAGGAACGATTCGTCTGCCGAGGCTTATTGGACTTGGTCATGCGATGGACATGATTCTGACGGGTCGGGGTGTTCCTGCGGATGAGGCTTTGCGGATGGGGCTTGTGAATCGTGTCGTTCCGAAAGGCGCTGCGCGTGACGAAGCGATCGCTGTTGCGCACGGGCTATGCAAGTTCCCGCAATTCTGCATGAATTCGGATCGGCTTTCGGCCTATGAGCAGTTCGGGATGTCTCTGGACGACGCAATTCTGAATGAGTTTCATCGGGGCAAGGAAGCACTCAAACACGGGACTCGGGAAGGCGCGACACGATTTGCAGAAGGAAAAGGGCGAGGCGGGGACTTCGGGGATATTTGAGACGACACTGTGGACGATGCCAACGGCGTGTTTTGTAGGAGGACAACAGGTGGTGTCGATCTGTTGTTATAGTTTATACTGCGCGTTTAATGACTTGACTATTCGCATGATATAAAGGAAGCGATTATGAACTGCTATGAGATACAAGAGGCTTTTGGACTGGAGAACCTGAACAAGACGGAGCGGCCTGACCCTAAGCCGGGCGCGGGGGAAGTTTTGGTCAAGGTCAAAGCCGTGTCGATCAACTATCGGGATATTCTGATGGTGCGCGGGCATTATAATCCGCGCCAACCGCTGCCTTTGATCCCGTTTTCGGATGGATGCGGGGAAGTGGTTGAGGTTGGTGACGGGGTGACGCGTGTCGCCGTCGGTGATCGGGTGTGCAACACTTTTTTTCAGGAATGGCTGGACGGCACGCCGGAATCCGGCTCTGTAACTCGTTCGTCAATGGGTTCGCCTCTGGACGGTATGCTGACAGAATACGTCGTGCTTAACGAAAACGGCGTTGTGAAGCTGCCGGATTACTTGAGTTTTGAAGAGGGCGCGACGCTGCCTTGCGCGGCCGTAACGGCGTGGAGCTGTCTTTTCCGGCATGGGGATGTGAAGCCGGGCGACAAGGTCCTTGCACTGGGTACGGGCGGGGTCTCAATTTTTACGCTTCAGCTTGCGAAGATGGCGGGCGCGGAAGTCATTATTACTTCGAGCAGCGACGAGAAGCTTGAGCGTGCGAAAGCACTGGGCGCGTCACACGGTATCAATTATACGGACAACGAAAAATGGTTCAAGGATGTGCGCGTGGCTACGGGTGGGGTCGGCGTTGATCACGTTGTGGAAGTCGGCGGTGTTGGGACATTCGATAATTCGGTTAAATCGACGCGCATGGGCGGACACGTCAGCATGGTCGGAATTCTTTCCGGGGGATCGGCTCCGGTCAACCTTACGCTGGTACTGATGAACGACATCCGTGTGCAGGGCGTTTTTGTCGGGCCGCGTAAATGTTTAGAGGACTTGAACCGGGCATTGGCGCATCACGAGATTAGACCCGTCGTCGACAAAACGTTTGGATTTGATGAAGCGCGCGAGGCGATCGAATATGTTGGAAGCGGCAGCCACTTCGGCAAAGTGGTTATCACGGTGAACGATTAGTCCGGCAACTTTTCTATGATGCCTCAGCCACGGGGGCAGGGGTATCGGCCTGATCGCTGGATGCGCCTCTGGTGAACCAGAATGCCCATGCGATAAAAAGGAACTGGAAAGGGATGCGTATCCAAAGTGCAGCGAGTGGAATTTCGGCGAACTCTGTTGCTGCTTCCTGAATCATGTAGATGTGCACGGTAAAGAAAATCAGGAGATGGGCGATAATGAACCAGGCCCCCCACTTTGAGGTCTTTGGAATTGCGAGCATGATTCCTGCGACTATTTCGGTCGCACCGCTGAGGGCTACCATGAATTCATGCGCGGGGATGTAAGGGGGCATCATGGGCAGGTAAAATTCGGGTGACAGAAAGTGG
>DTSJ01000348.1:0-20616 GCA_012965445.1 Candidatus Hydrogenedentota bacterium | reverse complement strand
AAGTATTTGAATCCTGCCTTGATCATGTTTATGCCCCTTCGAATTTTTGCGGTCGATCGTTCGACAATGATACCGATTTACGATTGGACTGTCACGACGTACAAAATTCGGTGAAATTGAAATTAGTTAACAGGTGTGCTATTTTTAGGTTTCCGAATCAGAAATCTTCCTAGTCTGGATTCCGTTTGTCCATGAATATACACGAAACAGCCATCGTTCACCCGAGTGCAGAACTTGCGGACGATGTGGAAGTCCAGGCTTACAGTATTATTGGCGAGTTCGTCACCATTGGCGAAGGGACGTTCGTGGGGCCGCACTGCGTGATTGACGGGAATACGACGATTGGTAAGCGGAATCGGTTTTTCAGCGGTGCGCAAATCGGTGTTCTTTCGCAGGACTTGAAACACGGGGAAGGGCTTGTGGGAAGTACGATCATTGGCGACGATAATCAGTTTCGGGAACATATGTCGGTGAGTGCCAGTACGATGGAGGAGGACTCGGACGACCATCGGGTGACGACTATTGGAAACGGTGGCCTGTTTATGGCCAGCTCACACATCGCCCACGACTGTCACGTCGGCAATGAGGTTGTGATGGCGAACTGCGTGTGCCTGAGCGGTCACGTGGATGTGCAGGATTTCGCAATCATCGGCGGCATTTCCGGGGTGCATCAATTTTCGGTCGTCGGAACTCTGGCATTTGTTGGAGGCATGACACGCGTGCATAAAGACGCTCCTCCGTTTATGATTGTTGAAGGCGGATCGCCCCGCTGCCTGGGCCCTAATACCGTGGGACTGCAGCGACGAGGATTCGATAAAGCGCAGCGTGATCGAATCAAGCGTATCTACAAAATTGTGTATCGTTCCAATCTCAACACGACACAGGCATTGCGCGAAATTGAAAATTCGGTTGAAGACAGCGAAGAACGGAATCTCTTTCTGGATTTCGTTCGTAAATCAGAACGCGGTATCATCAAATAGACCTCTCTCCGGAGACACAGTTCAACCATGAGTCACTCCCCCATTAGAACCGGCGTCGTAGGCGTTGGATACCTCGGCTATCATCATGCGCGATTGTATGCGGAACATGACGGTGCGGAGCTTGTCGGGATCTGCGATACCCGCGCTGATCACGGCTCGACAGTTGCCGGGGAGTTCGGCTCGACGTATTACAGTACTGTGCAGGAACTGATTGATGCGGGAATACAGGCGGCTTCGGTGGCTGTGCCTACGACGGGACATTTCGAGGTGGTCCAGCAGCTTTTGGAGGCTGGGATTGACGTTTTGGTGGAGAAGCCCATTGCGACTACGCTCGATGAGGCGCGTGATATGGTTGCTCTGGCGAACGAGAAGGGCTGTCTGCTTCAGGTCGGGCATGTGGAACGGTTCAACGGCGCCGTGATGGCGCTGACGAAGGCGATTAAGAAGCCCCGGTTTATTGAGTGCCACCGGATGAGTCCGTTTCCGAATCGCGGCGACGATGTGAGCGTGGTTCTGGATTTGATGATCCACGATATTGACGTAATTATGGCACTTGACAACTCGGAGATCGTTTCGATTGATGCTGTGGGACTGCCGGTGTTGTCGAAGGAGGAGGACATCGCGAACGTGCGGCTGCGTTTTGCGTCTGGGTGTGTTGCGAACCTGACGGCGAGCCGAATTTCTCTGGAAAGAATGCGAAAGATTCGTATCTTTGAAGAGAACGCGTATGTCTCAACAGACTACTCTGAGCAGCAGGTGATGATTTATCGTAAAAAAGCAGGGGGCCTTCCAGATGATGCTTCGCCGATGGAAGCGATTACTATGGTGCCGCTCGAAATCGAAAAAGTTGAGCCTCTGAAAATTGAGATAACTTCTTTTCTGGAATGTGTTGAGACGCGCTCGAAGCCGATCGTGTCTGGTGATGCCGGACTGAAAGCATTGCAGTTGGCGCATGACATTATGGAATTCATACGGACACATTCGTGAAACACCTCTTCTTTGTCGCGGGCGAATCTTCGGGAGACATACATGGCTCCAATCTGATTCGCTCCATCCTTGAGCAGGACGCGTCGATTGAGTGCGAGGGAATCGGGGGCCGACGGATGGAAGCGGCGGGGATGACACTGCATTTCGATCTGGCCAGTCATGCGATTATGGGTTTCTTTGAGGTGATCAAATCTCTTTCGTTCATTCGGTCGCTTTTTTATGAGACGCTGGGGCGAATTCGGGATACGAAACCCGATGCTGTGGTGCTCATTGACTACCCCGGGTTCAACGTTCGTCTCGCGAAGGAAGTGAAAAAGCTGGGCATTCCGATTATTTTCTACATCAGCCCGCAGGTCTGGGCGTGGAAAAAGGGACGGGTGAAGACGCTGGCGGAGACGGTGGATAAAATGCTGGTGATTCTTCCGTTTGAGAAGCCGCTATACGACGAGGTCGGGCTGGAGTGCACTTATGTGGGGCATCCGCTGATTGACCATATTGAGCAGACGGCGGTCACGGACACTTTCAAGAGCGACTGCACCATCGGGCTGATGCCGGGCAGTCGCGAGCAGGAAATCCGGCGTATTTTCCCAGTGATGCTGGAGGTTGCGCGTGGCATTCAGGAGGAACATCCCGATGCGCGCTTCGCGGTTCCCTGTGTCGATGACGCGCGTCGAGAGCAGATCGAGCAACTGGCCGGAAAATTTTCCCTTGAAATCGCTGAGGATCAGTTCTACGATGTACTAAGTGAAGCGCGGTTTTGTCTGGTTGCCTCCGGCACTGCGACATTGGAAACCGCTCTCTTCAACGTCCCCATGATTATCATGTACAAGGTGACCGGACTGACGTATTGGCTGGCAAGGCTGCTGGTGAAGGTTGATGCGGTCGCGATAGTGAATATTCTGGCAAAGCGTCACATTGTTCCTGAATACATCCAGGGAGATGCCAGTGCATCGAAAATTCTGCCGGAGGCGCTTGAACTGATCGGGGATTCACAGCAACGCGAGACGATGTTGAAGGATTTCATAGAACTTCGTGAAATTCTGGGCGATGCGGGTGCCTCGAAAAAGGCCGCAGAGGAAATCATGGTGACGATGGAACAGGGATCGAATGGCTGACGACAAACGTTTGTTTATAATTGATGGGATGGCCTACGCGTTCCGGTCGTATTATGCGATTCGGAACCTGCGGGACTCGACGGGTCGCCCGGTCAACGCGGTCTTCGGTTTCGCCCGACTGCTTCTGAAGATACTTCGTGAACACGAGCCGACGCATATTGTTATGGTGTTCGATGCGCCGGGGCCGACATTTCGCGATGAGTTGTATCCGGAATATAAAGCGAACCGTGACGCAACGCCCGAGGATCTGATTTTGCAGTTTCCTTTGATTGATCAGCTTGTCGAAGCGTTTGATATTCCCATTCTGCGTGTACCGGGCGTGGAGGCGGATGATGTAATGGGTACGCTGGCGATTATGGCGGAGGAACAGGGCTTGCACCCGACGCTGGTGACCGGGGACAAGGACATGCTGCAATGCGTGACGGATACGGTCAAGGTATTCGACCCCAGCAAGGGCGACAATGGGAAATGGTATGCGCCTGCCGATGTGGTCGAGCGCTACGGGGTGCCGCCGAAGCATGTGATTGATATGCTGGGTTTGATGGGCGATTCTGCGGACAATGTTCCGGGGGTACGGGGCATCGGCGAGAAGACTGCGAAGAAGCTCCTTGAAAAGTACGCGACTATGGATGGTGTGTACAAGAACATCGATGATCTTAAGGGGAAGCAGAAGGAAAAACTGATCGAGGATAAGGAGAAGGCCTATCTCAGCCTTGAACTTGTCACGATCAAGACAGATGTGACGCTGGATGATGACCTGGAGGCGTTCGCGCGCAAGGAACTCGACAATGAAACGCTGTCGGGTATTTTTGCTGAGTTCGAATTCCGCGGTCTGACGCAGGAGTTTCTTCCCGAGAGCGTCAAAGAGGAAGAAGAGGTTGCCCAGGACTATAAACTGATACTCAGTACAGCTCAGCTCAAGAAGGTTGTCAAGGAAATGGAGAAGTCCGGCGAGTTCGCGGTGGACACGGAAACGACCTCGGTCGACCCGATTACGGCAGGGCTTGTGGGGATATCGCTGAGCTGCAAGGACCATACGGGGTACTATATTCCGCTCGCGCACACGCAGGATGACCTGCTTGCAGAGCCCATTGACGCGATGATTCCGATGCCGGAAGCCCTGAATATACTGCGTCCATTGCTTGAAAATCCCGAAATTGGGAAAATTGGTCATAATATCAAGTATGATGCGATAGTTCTGGCGAATGCGGGTATTGGTCTTGAGGGAATAACTCTCGATACCATGCTGGCTTCCTACTTGACGGACGCCTCCCGAGTAAGGCATAATTTAGGTGAAGTTAGTCTCAAGTATCTCAGATGCAAGATGATCCCAATCTCCGATGTAATTGGAACGGGATCTAAAGCCATCACATTCGACAAGGTTCCCCTCGGTGTTGCTTGCGAATATGCCGCAGAGGATGCGGACATCACGTGGCGCCTGTCGGCCATCTTCCAAAAATCCCTGAAGCAAGGAAATCTGGAGGATTTGTTCAATGAGGTCGAGCTTCCTTTGCTTCACGTGTTGATGCGGATGGAAATGAAGGGAATTGCGATCAACGCGGGGGTATTCGAAGAACTTCGCGAAGAAATTGAAAAACGTTTCGCAGTTCTGGAGACGGAAATACATGAACTGGCGGGCAGTCCGTTTCAAATCAACTCTCCCAAACAATTGCAGAAGGTCTTGTTTGAGGATCTGGGACTGCCTACGAAGAAGAAAACGAAGACTGGGTATTCGACCGATGTGAGTGTGTTGGAGGAACTGGCGCACGAACACCCGCTTCCAGAGAAGATGCTGGAATACCGGATGCTTGAGAAACTTCGCAATACCTACGTTACTGCGTTGCCGAATATGGTGAATGCCGAAACCGGCCGCATACATACATCGTTTAATCAGGCGGTTGCTGCAACAGGACGCTTATCGAGCAGCAACCCTAACCTGCAAAATATACCTGTCCGCACGGACATGGGGCGTCGGATTCGCCAGGGTTTTATTCCGGGCGAGCCCGGCATGAAACTCATCTCGGCGGACTACTCACAAATTGAATTAAGACTGCTTGCGCACCTTACGCGAGACGAGGCATTGCTTCAGGCGTTCCGCGACGGCCGCGATGTGCATAGTGACACGGCTGCGCGTGTGTTTGGAGTAGAGCTTGATGCGGTCACTGGAGACATGCGGCGACAGGCAAAGGCGGTCAATTTTGGCGTGGTCTACGGCATTAGCGCGTTTGGATTGGCGCGGAACATCGGTATTTCTAACCGGGAAGCTGCGACGTTTATCGAGAATTATTTCGCACAATATCCTAATGTGAAAATCTGGATTGATGAGACGGTTGCCGAAGCCCGGGAGCGTGGATACGTGACGACGCTGATGAATCGACGACGGTACATTCCTGAGATCAACGGTTCGGACGTTCAGTCTCGTAAAGGAGCGGAACGAATCGCGATGAACACTCCGGTGCAAGGAACTGCGGCAGACATCATCAAGGTCGCGATGATTAACGTCGATAAAGAATTGGAGGGAAGCGGGGCGAGCCTGCTACTGCAGGTGCACGATGAACTGCTGATTGAAGCGCCTGAAGCGTCTGCGGAATCCACTGCAGAGACTGTCCGAAATTTGATGGAAACAGCAATGACGCTTGATGTGGCACTTGAGGTTGAAGTGGGCATCGGCGATCACTGGGCGGAAATACATTGACCATAACCTGAACGCATTTGGTTCAGCACACATACAAACACGAATTCAACACAGCATACGGAATACCCATACACATCCGATGAGAGGATAAGTCATGGCAGAAAAGAAAACATCCGAGAAGCAAGGTTCTCGGCAGCGCAAGCGCTCTGGTTCTGGTGGTTCGCAGAGTTCCAGGGGCAACGAATCGGGAAACGGTTCGAAGCAGCAGCGCAGGAATAACGGTCAGCGCAACCAAGGAGGGGGCAAGAAAAAAGCGATCCTGGACGTTGCGGATGAAGAATATGAAGAGCTAGATCGGTCGGGCCCGGAGTTATCGATCAGCGACCTCAAGAATTTGAACATGACTGAGCTGTCGGCGATGGCGCATGAACTGGGCGGCGACGTTATCAGCATGAAGAAGCAGGAACTGTTATTTTGGATTCTGCAGGCCAGTATCGAAAAAGCAGGGGCTATCTACGGGGAAGGCACACTCGAAATTCTCCCGGACGGCTTTGGCTTCCTACGCTCCGGTGACTATTCCTACATGCCGGGACCGGACGATATCTACGTTTCTCCGTCGCAGATACGAAAGTTTGGATTGCGGACGGGTGATACGATTCAGGGGCATGTCCGGGCTCCGAAACCGGGCGAACGCTATTTCGCTCTCCTTAAAGTGGAGGCGGTAAATTACGAAAGCCCTCAGATCGCGAAAGAACGCATTCTTTTCGACAACCTAACTGCTTTGCACCCTGATGAGCGCATTACGCTAGAAACGGACCAAAAAGAAGTGGCGATGCGCATGATGGATCTCATTTCACCTATCGGTAAAGGCCAGCGCGGTATGATCGTCGCGGCTCCGTTTACAGGCAAAACGGTGATACTTCAGAAAATTGCGAACAGCATTTCGACGAACCATCCTGAAGCCGTGGTGATTGTGCTGCTCATCGACGAGCGTCCGGAAGAGGTCACGGAGATGAAACGTAGCGTCAAGGGCGAAGTTATCGCATCCACGTTTGATGAACCGCCCGAACGTCACATTCAAGTCGCTGAGATGGTTCTCGAAAAAGCGAAACGCCTGGTCGAACACAAAAAGGACGTTGTCATTCTGCTCGACTCAATAACGCGTCTTGCGCGCGCCTACAACATTATCGTACCCTCAAGCGGGAAGGTACTCACCGGGGGAATCGAGTCGAGCGCGCTCCAACGTCCGAAACGATTTTTCGGGGCGGCACGCAACGTGGAAGAGGGCGGCAGCCTTACTATTCTTGCGACGGCTCTGATCGAGACCGGTAGCAAAATGGATGACGTGATCTACGAAGAATTCAAAGGCACGGGTAATATGGAACTTCATCTGGAGCGCAAACTGATGGAGAAACGCATCTTCCCGGCCATGAATGTGCAGCGGTCCCGCACACGTCGTGAGGAGCTTCTGGTCGACGAAGATACGGTTCAGAAAATGTGGCTGTTGGCAAAAGTACTCAGCCCGCTTGACACCACGGAGGCAACCAAACTGCTCATTGAGAAGCTTGAGAAGACGAAAAACAACCAGGCCTTCCTCGACCTTTTGCAAAAGATGTAACAGGTCGCTTCACCCGCAATTTCCAGCGCGATCCCTTTGTGCCGCAATAGACTCGTGAGGAGCACCACACATGGCAGAGAAGCAGGAGATAGTCCTGTCCGGAATTCGACCGACGGGACGCCTTCACTATGGGAATTATTTCGGCGCGATAAAAAAATTTATCGATCTCCAGGATGAAGGCCAGCGGTGTTACTATTTTATCGCCGACTACCATGCACTGACCGCGGCGATGGAGAAGGTCGACTATTTTCGCTACACGCTGGATATGCTGCGTACGTATGTGGCTTGTGGATTGGATCCTGCGAAGTCCGTTATTTATCGCCAAAGCGATCTGCCGTGTACCGCGGAGCTGAATTTGCTCCTGGGTATGATCAGTAACATCGGGCACCTTGAGCGCAGCACGACGTATAAGGATGCCGTGGCGAAACTTCCGGGCGGCACGACCAAAGGTGCCGAGGGCAATCCAATTTCGTATGGCCTATTGGGATACCCTATTCTGATGGCGGCGGATATCCTGATTGTTCAGGCTGACAAGGTGCCTGTGGGGGATGACCAGCGCCAGCATGTCGAGATGGCTGCGGACATTGCACGGAAGTTCAATCACCGGTTCGAGTGCAAAGCGCTGAAGGTTCCTGAGTCCGTATCGCGTAATGCATTGCGGCTGCCTGGTCTGGACGGCGGGTCGAAAATGGGCAAGAGCGAGAACAACGACTTGGGACTTTTGGACGATCCGAAACTGGTATTGAAGAAAATCAAGGCCTGCCCGACAACGACGGATCCGGGTCCGATAGAAGGCGAATCGGATGAGCCTGAAGACGTGATTCATCAGATGCCAGCGGGTGTGGGCGTGTTGTATACACTGATGGATCTGCTGGCACCGAAGGATGTGTATGCTGATTTCGTCGGCAAGTATCGACGCGGCGAGAAGTTCTATGGCAGTTTGAAGACTACGCTGGCGGAGTATGTGAGCGCGTTCAATGCGCCAATTATCGATAAATACAATGCTCCGGAAAACGACGACGAGTCGGTAATCGAATTTCTTATATCGAACGCGGAACGGGTGACACCTGTGGCGCTTGAGACGGTTGAAAGTTGTCGTGAGGCGATCGGTATTGGGCAAAGCCTGTACCGCAGTTAGTCGATAGAACCGGGACCGTCCATCTACTCAATACCTGCCGCTTCTCTGACCATCTCGCGTGCGGAATCCATGTCGAAGCCACGATAGGTCAATATTTTCTGCGCGGCAAGCCCTCCCCCTGACTGTAGGGTCGTTACAAGGTCCCAGCCGCCCTGAGTATCGGCAGTGATGTCGCGCACGAGATTGTAGAGTCGCATACGGTGCTCGACGGGTACTGCATCGGTGGTGTGGAGATATTTTTCGAGGTCGGCATGGGTATCTTCGCCGCGATAATCCGCTTCGGTGGGCATGGTGAGTACGATGCCGCCGCAGAGGTCGTGTATGTGTCGAATCATCTGGTGATAATTGCTCGCGCCGTAGTACTTCGCGACGTTGATGATCTTTCCGTTGGGATAGACCATTCCGGACGGTGTGGTTTTGTATTCGCGGAGTGCTGACTGCATGAAAATTTCAAGGGTCTCTGCGTAGAAGATAATTTCGGTAACCTTGTCGATCACATGCGATGCACGCGCGATGCCATTATAGTCTGCCAGAAGCTGCGCCATGCCCGCGAGGAGTTTCGCGCGCCTTGCCATTCCTGCGAGACCTAGAATTCTTTCCCAGAGTCCGAGGCTGCCGGCGAGTTTTCCTGCGAGTTCGACTTCACCGCAGAGGAACACGCGGTCCCAAGGGACGAACACGTTATCGAATATCACGAAGCATTCGGGCATCCGTCGTCGGTTGCTGACTGGATAGTCGAAAGTGCTGTCGGAAGGCGGCTCGATCATTTTATTGATGATACGAATTCCGGGTGCGTTGACGGGGGTCGAGAATGCGATGGCGTAGTCTTCTTCGCCGGGTTTCATGCGGCGTGTCGGAAGTACAATGAACTCATGCACAAGCGACGCGGCGGTAATGTGCAGCTTCGCGCCGCGCACGACGATTCCATCGTCGCGTTTTTCGACTACGTGCATGTACAAGTCTGGATCATCTTGTTCGAGCGGGCCGCGGCTTCGGTCGCCTTTCGGATCAGTGACTACCTGGGCAACGCGGAGATCGTTTTCCTTGCAAATGTTGTACAACTGATTGATGCGGTCCGCATAATCCGCGTTCACGTTCGCCAGGAGTTCCCTGCTGTTCATCAGCGAAAACAACGCACCGATGGCACCGCTTACCGGACTGAGTCTTGACATGAGCTGGAAGCGTTTCTCCAGATCCTCCGGGTTGGTCGGGATCTGGAACAGGCGATTTTGTTTTGTACCGGATTTGTCGACGTATTGCCGGATGTCGGGGTCGTTATCGTAGTCGAAGTCAGCGGCGGCATAATCAAGCGCCACGCGAAACGGTGCGGAGTCGGTAATATCCTGAACGAGTTTGCCGTTCAGGTAGAGGCATCGACCATCACGAAGGCTTGCGCGGTATTGACCTGGAGTCATCATCGTCCGCTTCGAATCAGTCGTTGGCGTCTTCGACTTCGCCATAGTCCGGCTCGAAGTTCGTCGTATACTCGCGCACTTTCTCCAGCGACGAAATCAGCGCTTTTAGCTTCTCGTCCGAAAGTTTTTCGTATACGTCCCGAAGACGGGCGTAATAAATACGATTCGCCTGCTTGAAGACGGCAACTCCATTCGGAAGCAGTTTGATGCGCCAGAAGCGTCGATCCTCGGGAACGGGAGTGCGCTCGACGAGTTTGAGTTTTTCGAGTCGGTCGACGAGCGGCGTGGTGTTGGCGGGTTTGACCAGCATCATCTCGCTGATGGCGGCCTGTGTCAGCCCTTCATCCTCGTCGCTCTGGTAATAGATGAGGTGGAGCACGTTAAACTGGGCGGGCGTTATACCGTAGTGTCCGTAGATGGTGGTGCTGCGTTTTTTCCAGCGCTCCGCCGTGTAGATTACGTTGAGCATGGCTTCTTCCGCCGTAGTGCCAAAATCGCGCTTGAGTTTCATTTCTTCTTTGAGCGGCATTCAGGAGATCTTCTTTCTCTATCTTGTTTGGTTGTAAGAGTTTAACGGATGTTCTCGGAACAATATCGAGTTGCTGTTCCCTTTCAAACCAATATACCACTTAAAGCATTAACATTTACACTGTTAATAAAGAGATAATTAGGGATTATTGCCTCGAATTGTTAAGTGGGAGACAATTCGGTTCGTGGATAGCATGAATTCGTCTATCGTACAAATGCACAAAAAGAGACCGCATCCGAACCACGGATACGGCCTCTATCAGATCTCCGAATTGGAAACTACTGTTCGATGGTGCCTTTAACCGATAACCCTTGCATAATCACGGTGATTTCGCCAGCAGCGGGATTGACCGTGCCTTTCAGTTCCATTCCGCCTTGACCGGGAAGAACTGCGGTCGCGGTGAAGTCGTTGCCGTTCCACACGATATCCTTGACGAGTGCGCGTGCGGCGAAGCTTCCAATGGGCACGTACCATCCGCCGTCACCTTCTTTGGGCAACAGAAGCGCGGTGAGCTGAGGGCCTTTTGAGGGATCGACTGGAACGTTGAGGCTGTACACGTTGCCAGGATGCATCTCCAGCAAGTTTTCGATTTTCTGCACAATCGGATCAACTTTCGCTGAAGGGCTCACGCCTTCATCGACAATGTAGTCGATGAATCCAATCATCATTTCGTCGTAGGATTCAGGACCGAAATACAGCGTTTTCGTGGGATCGGGATTCGCTTCGTTGCCTTCCGAGTTGTCGAAGTGCGCTACGCAGTCTATACGCGTACCCTTCGGCATCGCCTCTGGATTCTCGAAAATATATGCGGTCTGCCAGTTAAAGTCATAGTCACTGACCTTCAGCAGTTCCTTTTCCCTCCCATCGGGGTAGGTAGCGGTATAGACAAAGTCCTTGCCGCGATAGTGCATGTGCGGAGCCAGCGAAATTAGGTGGCTGTCTTCGGCAAAAGTGTATCGGGATTTAACTTCGTGATTCGACGCGCCGGCCGGTATTGCGAACTCGGAGTTCATCACCCAGAGATTCACCAGCTCCTTAGTCACTTCGCTTTTGGAGAAGTGGAAGCCGACTTGTGTCTTGTCCGTGTATGATTCTTCTGCGGGATGATAATGGAAATCACCTCGAACAACGGCTCCTTTTTGCAGCATGCGTCCGGTACCTTCGTGGAACTGCATCGGATCTGCGCCAGCGGCCCATGCGCCTATCCAGCCTGTCGGATTCGAATCGCCGCGATCACCCTTCCACAGGATGACATGGTGAACGACTTCGCTTGCACCGGGGAGAATTTCAACTTTGGTAATCCATTTATCTTCCGAGAGTTCGGTCTGTACGTTGAAATCATGAAACTGGTCAGGACCGCCCGCAGCGACATCGTAGTTATCGAATTCGATTACGTAGTCCGGTTCGCCGAGCGTCCAGGCGCTTTCACCGTATACCGGAGCGGCGGGCAGGTCTTTCGGATTGCCGCGAGGCGCACCGGTGTTGACCCAGTTGACGATGGTATCGATTTCATCTTGAGACAAACTGCGGTCATCTTTCCAGGGGCCGTAGCCGTGATCAGCATCCCAGGGGGGCATGGCTCTATCACCGACATATTTACCGATTGACTTTGCCCAGGGGCGTACTTCCTGGTAGGTCAATAGCGACATCGGACCGATTTGTCCAACACGATGGCAATCGGTACAATTTTCGAACATAATCGGGGCTACATCTTTTGCATAGGTGGGATTCGCCGGGACATCGGCGAATGCCGCTCCACAGGTGACTCCGACCGCAGCGACGGCAGTGAATAGGACTCGCATAGTCATGCTCCTTCTCGTGGAATAGTGCCAGTAGGCCGCATATCGGCCTTCGGGCATTACAATTTGATTTAATCTTCTATATAGACGCTGGACATGAGCCTTCGGTTACATGCGTCCGTCAGATATTTGGATACTATAACACTGAGAGAGGCCGAATGTTTCAAAAATATCGCTACGACTCGTAGATTTACGACTCCGGTTTGTCCTGGAGATCGCGAAGGTGCAATCGTGCCACTTTGCCTTGATTTGAGTATTTCAATCTGCCCGATACGTTATTCAGCAGTGCTTTAGCGCTTTCGATATCCCCGTCCACGTGCTCACGCAGTCCGGCAAGCCGCAGCATGGCATCACCCCAGACGAAATCATTGTCGCCGAATTTACTGATTACCTTCTGCAGCCAAAGCATGGCTTCGTCATTTAAGCCCTGTTTTTCGTAAAGGCTAACGAGTTCAAATAATATCCTGTGTTCCTCTGGGTTCTTCTCGATGTAGGCTTTCATAATTGGAACGGCGGCCTCGAAGTCGCCACGACTAGAAAAGCGGCGGGCCTCGTTCAGGTCTAGCAACTTCGCATTGAAATCATCTTCACCTTTTTTCCCGCCGGGTTTTCCCTGCGCGAATTTCTGTTCCTTCTCAAGGGACAGGCGTGCAACTTCTTTCTCCATTTTCTTGATGAGATATGATGTATCGTCGATGTCTTTCAGTAGATCAGCGAGTGACTGGGCGGCATTGATTCTCGAATCGATCGGAAAACTCTCATTTGCTACGATCTCTCTGTAGTACTTCCTTTCCTTATCGTAGTCGCGTTCACCGTGAGCGATTGACGCGAGTACGAATAGCGGCTCCGTCGATTGTGGGTTCAGCTCTTTTACCGATTCGAGTTCCTTGACGGCCTCAGCCATCTCTCCGTTTTGGATCAGTGCATAGACCGCTTTCAGATTGACTTTTTCCTTCACGAGGACGTTGATGCCTACAACACTTTCCGCCATGTGATCGGTCATTTCTCCCAAAAGGCGTATGTAGAGAAATGCCCATGGAAGTGCGGTGACGACGGCGAAAATCAAGACAGGAGCAATCTTGCTCCACGCCGTAACAAAGCCGCCCGTTTGCTGAGCGTTCAACAAGAAGAACGATTCGACGAGCATAGAACAAATTCCGAGCCCGACGACGTTGGGAACATTTGCACCGCCCCACTTTCTGATCAGGTCGGACATGATGAACCAGCGCACCATCGCGTAGACGACAGCATTCCCGATAACGATGATCACAAGTGCAGCTGCCGCCATGAATGACTCCCGGTTCGACCTATGAGTTTCTACTCGTTTCCACTCGACCGTTCTGCGCGACTTCGAATCTCTTTGAGTTGATCGCGAGTTTACCGTGTTTGCCGTCCTTGAGTCGTTTCGCGATCTGCTCAAGCACGGCGATGGTGGCATCAAGATCATGTTCCTCGTGTTCTCTGAGACCAGCGAGCCGCAACATTGCCTCTCCCCATACATGATCGTCTTCGCCGAACGCGTGAATGGTTTTTTGCAGCCAGACGATCGCGTCGTCGATTCTTTCCGTGCGCTCGAACAATGAAATCAACTCAAAGTGCGAGCGCGAATCCTCCGGATCTTCCACAAGGTAGCGTTTCATTAGTGCGATTGCCTGTGGCAGCTCGCCTCGAGTAACCAGACGTCGCGCGTGGTTTATATCAGCTTTCTCGACCTGCGTGTTGCGTTTCTTCTTTTGCTTCTTGTTCTTCGCGGGCTCGGCGGTGGTCGAGTACTTGTATTTGGTGTCTGGATTTCGTTTGAGAATTTCCGCCTCCAGATTTTTGGCTCCCGCCTCGTCATCGAGTTTGCCCCGGAGTAAATCGGCGAGGCTCCTGGCGGCATTCGTCCATATCAGCTGATCGTCGGGATTTTTTTGGATAATCTCCCGATAGTAATCAACCGCCTGATTATATTCCTTATCCTCGTCCGCCAGAATCGCGAGGACGAACAAGGGTGAATGTGCTTCAGGATATTTCTGGTGCAGATATTTTAACTCGGCGATAGCCTCAGGGCGCTCACCTTTCTTGAGGTGCTTGTGCGCAACCTTCAAGTCAGCCTGGTCCAGCAAATTGGTGTTGAGCCCGAAGATCGTATCTGCTACGCCAGCGACGGTGTCTGTGAGGAGTCTTGCATAAGCGATGACCCAGGGCAGGCCTGTAACAGTGCCGACCATAAGGATGCCTGCCATAAGTTTGCCTGCCGAAGGCGTGAGATGGTCTCGGACGGGTCCGATTCCCAACATGACCACCCCATTGAGCAATCCGAACAGGTACAGGGCCAGACAAAAGGTTCCCACACCGACTACCTCCGGCAGACGATGATTTCCGAATTTCTTGAAGAATTCTGCGTCGCTGAACCAGCGTACCAATCCGAACAGCACCATGTTGCAAATGACTACGACGACAAATCCCGACATGTTCTACTCTCCCAATCAAGAACACCGGACCACACTATACCTTATTTTTGCACATTACGAACACCCCGCGTTACAATGGCGCGGATGACGGTCGGGGGCATGTTTTTTGTATGGATACCCGCCGTTTTTCGTTGAACCCAGTCCACAGCAGGGGATTCCAATGCAACATCTCACACTCATTGTCACACTGATGATAGTCCTAACGTCTTCCACGATGTCCGCGTCGGATGAGGTGCGCCTGAAAGACGGATCACTTCTCGTAGGGACGGTCATAAGAATCCAGGACGAAAACCTTCTGCTGCAGACTGAACATGCGGGAAAAGTCACGATAAACATGAGCGGTGTCACAGGCATCACGACTGAGAAGACTCAAGGCATCGTAGTGAACGAATCGGAACCTCGATTCGGGACGCTCAAGTTTAAAGACGGAGAACAGGTTCTATTGGAAGGTGAAAGCGATTCGACGACGGTCGCACCTGCAGATCTGATTTTGCTCTGGCCGGAGGATAAGAAAATGCCGAAGCCTGCCCAACTCTGGTCTGCGCGGGTGGAGCTGGGCATTAACGGTTCCGACGGAAACAGCGAACGTTTTTCCTTTACCGGACGATCAAACGCTACCCGTAAGACTGATGCGGATATGCTGCTTCTGTATCTTCAGGGTTATTATGCGGAGGACAACGGTATTCGCTCGCACAACGAGTTCAAACTCGGGGGCCGTTACGAGTGGAAGGTTGCGCCGAAGTGGAGCGCATATGTGCGTACTGAGTTCGAAGAGGATGAGTTTGAGCAACTGGACTTGCGGAGCACGCTGGTACTGGGAATGAGTTACCGTGTTCTTGACGGGACCCTACAGACGCTTTCGACGCGGCTGGGAATCGGGTATCTTCGTGAAGATTTCGAAACAGCACCTTCAGAAGAAGAGACTATAGTTGATCTCGGATACGATTACATGCTGAAGATTCGACAATGGGCGAAACTCGTGCACAATCTCACCTACTACGCGGGACTTGATGATCCGACTGAAGAATTTCGTATCGTCGTGGACACCGCTGCGGAGGTTCCGCTTACCGTCAGTCAACAGTGGAAGCTAAGAGTCGGTGTTAAACACGAATATGATGACGAGCCACTTCCGGTAGTGGAGAATCTGGATACTACGTATTACCTGAATCTGGCGTATGACTGGTAAACGCGTTTCGTGGAATCAGACGAACTTTGAGCGCCAACGCTGCATGCCTTTGATCCAGCGATCGTAATCGGACGCCTTGCGCTCGATATAGGTCTGGACCTGGGGATGCGGAAGAATGAGGAACTGTTCCTTTCGGATTCCTTGAATGGTCGTCTCGGCGAGTTCTTCGGGTTCCAGCATGCCATCGCCCCCGGCAACCCCTCCCCCATTCGTGTTTTTGGTCATTCCGGTTCGCACGGCCTGGGGGCAGATTACGGATACTTTGATCCCGTCGTCGCCGTGGGCAATCGCGATACTTTCTGCGAAACCGATGGCGGCATGCTTTGTGACGGAATATGGAGCGGACCCGATCTGGCTCAAGAGGCCGGCGGCCGATGAAGTGTTCAGTATGTATCCTTCGCCGCGCTCGATCATTGAAGGCAGTACCGCCCGGGCGGCATAGATGTGAGCCATTACATTGATCTGCCAGATTCGCTCCCAGGCTTCGTTGTCGGCCGAGGCGACGTGACTGGGATCGGCACATCCTATACCAGCGTTTGAGCAGAATAAGTCTATGGGGCCGAGCTGTTCTTCGGTATCGCGCACCACGCGCTGTATATCGGATTCGTTTGAGACATCTGCAGTCATGGCTATCCCGCCAATTTCGTCTGCAACTCGGCGGGTGCCTTTCTCGTCTATATCTACAACGACAACGCCTTTCGCGCCTTCTTCGTGGAAACGTCGGCATAGGGCTTCGCCGATTCCGCTGGCACCGCCGGTTACAACGGCAATCTTGTCTTTGAGTTCCATGGGGTATCCTTCAGTTGGTGGGTATCGCACGTGTGAAATGTATTATCGAATTGCGCACGGCACTATAGATCAAATCGAAATCCCTGCTTGTCGAACCAATCGCGCAGGTCGCCGGAATCGGCTTCTGACTCAGGCGGTTCTTCGTCTGCCGGATCGAGTTGATCGTCGTAAATCGCTTCCAACTTCTGGATCTGTTCTAGAAGTTGCGGACGTTTTCCAATAATTTTGTCGAGTCCTTGGCTGAACTCGATTCGGCGGGCACTCAATTCGTCCATATCGATATCCAGACGCGTCAGTCGTCTAAGTTTCTCCATTGTCACTTCGATACAGTGGTCGTTCGTACCCTGGACGTAGGGCGGTATTCCGGCAACAAGCGTCATCATGGGAATATCTCGTGCTTCGGCCTGTCGAATGAAAAAGGACGCGAGGCTGGAGGGGCCTTCGTAGTTGGTCGCGTGAACGTCAATATCGAGCAGGGCATCCCGAAGCGATTCATGCGAAATACTTGAGTAGAAAATTGGATCGCGCGTATGCGGTACCATTCCGGTGACGCTTCCGACGAAAAAGATTTTGCGAATGTTGGATTTTTCGGCTACGTCGAAAACGATGTCGGCGTATTTGTGCCAGCTCATGTGGGGTTCGTCGCCCCGAAGCAGCATGCAGTTGTGGGCTTCGCTGACATAAAAGTTGTTGTTCGGCTCATCGTAACCGGTCACCCGGCCGTCTTCGATTTTCGCATGGGGCCGAAACATAGCGGAAATTTCCATCGATCCCGGCACACTGTATACGTAGTATCCGTCCGGCTCAATCGACGCAAACTCTTCCGCATCGAAATTTTCGATAAGATAGTCTACTGTACCGGTAGAGACTTCACCGCCGTTCATCCAACCCGTGAATCCGAGTATGAGAACCCCGTCGTCCAGATTCGGGTATCGATCAATTTTTAACACAATTTCGTTCCTCTACTCGCCTCATATTTTCTTCACGATTGAACATTTATTCTGCGAAGTGTCCCCAGGCGTACTGCTGCAGGCCCTCGGTGAGCTGTTGAAATTCGCTTTCGCTGAGCCGTTTCTCCAGCGCGGCATTCATTTGCCCCCAGCTGAACGTGAGCATTTCAACATTGGTTGAAGCGCGGACGGTCGCGGTACGTTTTTGAGTAGGATTGAGTCGACCCATCTCGCCCAACAATTCGGGCGCGGGCTTTACCAGTTCCGGTGCCCCCTCTTTTTCGACAGAATACTCCCCGCTAATCAATAGATAACCTTTATCCGTATTTTGGTCTCCGAGAGAAATAATCGTATCTCCCTCGCGCACGCTCACTGGCGAACTGACTTCGACCATCGAGTCGATCCATGCCGTGTTAATCTTCTCGGACACAGACATCGTCATTGCGATGATACTCCACGCTTCTTTGATCGTTGCAAAATCCACTGAATTAGCTCCCAAGCCGATGTGACATTAAAAAATCAGGATACGGTAACGACTAAACTGGCGTCATCATATCCTGATTGAAACGCTGATGTAAAATTGGCCTGCTCACCCCTGCCGGGACGTTGCCAAACCAAATTCGAAGCTGGTGCTCTATCGACCCAATATGTCGTCGCGTACGCTGTTGGCTATTTCCAGTATCTGGGCAATCAGGTTCTCCGGGACATTCAAATCCGCCAGTGCTTTCGCCAGATCCTCTGCTACAGCATCTACATGGCTGTCGTTGAGGCCTTTTTCAACCAAATGGGCGTGTCCGTCACGCATATCCTTGCCGGAATAGTTGTTTGGACCGCCAAAAGCGACAGTCAAGAACGCCCGCTGCTTGTTTTTTTGCTTATCCATATCTACGTCATCGAAAAAGTGCTTGATTCGGTCATCATTCAGGACATATCCGTAAAAGATGTCTACCGCTGCGTTTACGGCATCACGACCACCAAGCTGTTCGAACAGAGTACTCATTTAATTCTCCTTTGTAGAATTCTCAGTAAATGTGCCACAAGATTTCGAATCTAGCACTCTGGGTCGATACTTGGTCGTTCTACGCAGTGTACATGTTCCGTTTTTTTACAAGTAGCTGTCGCTCGCCTCAATGCGCAGGTTCTGTTTTTTCTTGGCTTCTTCGTCGCGATGGATCGTCATCACCGGACAAGGCGCCATTCTTACGAGTCGTTCCGCATTGCTCCCGAGAAGAACGTGGGTCAATCCACGATAACCTTAGCGGCGCGAAAATCGAACTGGCGGCTTACTTTTTCGATGACAAGGGAAATCCACTCAAGGACAGGGATCGCGTCAATCGATCCTCACGAGGCCAGGTCTACGTGGGAAAGGAATCGGTCGTGCCCTCAAACGCCTTTTCCCTGAAGGATGATTTGTTTATCCCGTATCAGCAGTTGGATGTTACACCCGAAGAGGCTCAGGATATTCAGATTGAACTCGTGCTGTGGGAATATTCCCAGGGACGCGGACAACGGCTCGCGATTGCTCCACGTGTTACGTTCACGCATACGCCTTTGTCGACGTCGGAGCGCGAGAACCTTTCGGGCAGCTGGAAGCATGATGACGCGGTAATCACTATTGTTCAGCAGGACGACATCGTGGTGATCGAAGGGTTGGGAATCGTTCCGTACAAAATCGTTAGTGAGAAGTGGGTTTATGCAGAGGGAATGCTGCACGGAAGCGTCATCAACAAGCGCAAGCTGCCGCCGCTGACACGAATGTGGGAATTCGAACTCCAGATATCTCAGGATGGAAACAGGCTTTCAGGTACTTTCCATCGGTCGGATAGGAAGGGGAGTTTTGCCTTCGACTGCGCTCCGTTTGTGTGGACCCGCATTCGGTAGACGCGTTACTTTTTCCCCGCTGGGCCGTGTCGGCGTGCGGATTCGACGGTGTTTTTCATGAGCATCGTGATGGTCATGGGGCCTACGCCGCCGGGGACCGGGGTAATGGCTTTTGCTTTCTTGCTGACATTTTTGAAGTCGACATCGCCTACCAGACGATAGCCGGACTTCCTGGTCTTGTCAGCAACGCGATTGACACCGACATCGATCACGACAACGCCCTGCTTCACCATGCGGGCTTTGATGAAGTTGGGCACTCCGATCGCCGCGATGACGATGTCCGCCTGCTGTGTGATTTTCGAGAGGTTCTTCGTGCTGGAGTGACAGACGGTAACGGTTGCGTTTGCACCTTCCGCTTTCTGCATCAGGATTGCCGCCATTGGCTTTCCGACGATGTTTGATCGCCCGACTATGACGACGTGTTTTCCTGCCGGGTCGCAGCCGTAACGCATTAGCAATTCTTTGCAGCCGTTTGGAGTACACGGCAGGAAGGTCTCTTCACCGTTCAGCATTTTGCCGACGCTTACGGGATGGAATCCGTCGACATCTTTTGAAGGATCAATCGCGTTCAGGATCTTTGCCTCGTTGATCTGTTTCGGCAGGGGCAACTGAACGAGGATTCCGTGGACTTTCTTGTCTGCGTTGAGGGTGTCAATCAGCTTGAGAAGCCGCTTTTCAGTCGTGTTTTTGGGGAGATCATAGTCGAATGAGGCGATGCCCAGATCGGCGCACGTCTTTTTCTTCATGTGCGTATAGACTTCGCTCGCGGGGTCGTTCCCAACCAGTACTACTGCGAGTCCAGGGTAGATTTTCCTACGTTTGAGCTTCTTGACGTCTGCTGCGATTTCGACGCGAATTTCCGCCGCCGTTTTCTTGCCGTCGATGATTTTTGCCATGATTCCGAACGCCCCCGTGATTTGCGCTGCCTGGAAAGCAGGAATCATAGCGCAGGGGATCTTGGCGATCAAGGTACTTTTTGAACCGGCGGCATACGGGGATTTGTCCCCCTTATAGTATATGCGCGGGTGTTACATTCCTGCGGGAAGGTATGGATTGGTGGAGGGTGTAAATCGGGTTTAGGCGCCTTCGGCGGTTGGGCGTTGGGTGTGCCTCGGCTCGGCGGGAGCCTCGCCATTTC
>DTSJ01000347.1 GCA_012965445.1 Candidatus Hydrogenedentota bacterium | reverse complement strand
ATGGTATGGACAAAAAGAGTGGTGATTCCAAAATAGCTGTTTATGACCTTGGTGGTGGCACCTTCGATATCTCTATTATCGAGATAGCCGAAACGGATGGTGAACACACTTTCGAAGTTCTCTCCACGAACGGTGACACCTTCTTGGGAGGTGAAGATTTTGATCTTCGCCTAATTGATTACTTAGCAGATGAATTCAAGAAAGAATCAGGCATGGATTTGCACAACGATCCTCTTGCCTTGCAGCGGCTAAAGGAAGCGGCGGAGAAAGCTAAGATCGAACTGTCTTCAGCCCAGCAAACAGAGGTCAATCTGCCCTATATTACAGCTGATGCGAGTGGTCCCAAGCACCTAGTGCAGAAATTGACTCGAGCTAAGGTTGAGTCACTTGTGGAGGCCCTTGTTGAGAAAACGTTGGCCCCGGTTAAGACAGCTTTACAGGATGCTGATCTGGATGCCTCAAAGATCGATGACGTAATATTGGTAGGCGGGCAGACCAGAATGCCGTTGGTACAACAAAAGGTTGCAGATTTCTTTGGACAAGAAGCGCGTAAGGATGTTAATCCGGACGAGGCTGTAGCAGTCGGAGCCGCTATTCAGGCAGCGGTTCTCTCAGGAGATGTAAACGATGTATTGCTTCTGGATGTGACTCCTTTGTCTCTGGGTATTGAGACTCTGGGAGGCGTTGCCAGCTCTTTGATTGATAAAAACACTACCATCCCAACCAAGAAAACCCAGGTATTTTCAACTGCCGACGATAACCAGACTGCCGTGACCATTCACGTGGTCCAAGGCGAGCGCAAGCAGGCAGCCCAGAATAAATCACTGGGTCGATTTGACCTGACTGACATTCCACCGGCATCGCGTGGTATGCCGCAGATCGAGGTGGCTTTCGATCTCGATGCGAACGGAATCCTAAATGTATCCGCAAAAGACAAAGCCACCGGCAAGGAACAATCGATTGTCATCAAGGCTTCTAGCGGATTATCCGATGAAGAAATCGACCAAATGGTCAAGGACGCCGAAGCACATTCGGCTGATGATAAGAAATTCGAGGAGCTGATTGCCGTCCGGAATACAGCTGATGGCTTAGTTCACGCTACCAAGAAAACTCTGGAAGAAGCCGGTGACAAGGCAACTGATGAGGAGAAGGATGCAATCAATAACGCTATCACCGAACTTGAAGAAGCTCTTAAGAGCGATGATAAGGCGGAAATCGAAACAAAGACCAAGGATTTGACGGATGCGTCAACAAATTTAGCGCAAAAATTATACGCCGAACAACAAGCTCAGACAGGCAATGCAGAAGGTGAAGCTGAATCTGGAGATAAAAGCGAGGCAGAAGACGCGGTTGATGCCGAGTTCGAAGAAGTGACGGAAGAAGACAAGTAAGCATATTACTCATTCTCTCGCTTTCTGGGACAATTATTGTACAAGAAACTAAGTCATTTCATATGGCTTAGTTTTTTGCACTTTAAGCGATAGTGCTAATTCAGGGAGTGATTAATCGGCTTGGTTTTTGACACTACAGATCTAAGGTACTAGGAACAGAGACACATTCCATGTCTAAGCGGGATTACTACGAAGTGTTGGGTGTTTCCCAAGATGCGTCGGGAGCCGATATTAAAAAGGCTTACCGGCGAATTGCTATGAAGCACCATCCCGATAGAAATCCTGATGACGAAGGAGCAGAAGAAAAGTTCAAGGAAGCTAACGAAGCATTTGAAGTACTTTCCGATGGTCAGAAGCGAGGTCGTTACGATCAATACGGCCATGCAGGCGTAGAAGGGCAGACCAGTGCGGGAACGGCTGATTTCAGTGACATTTTCGGTGACATTTTCGGTGATGTTTTCGGGGGTGGCCGCGGCCGTCGTAGCCATGTGCAAAAAGGAGCTGATCTACGCTATAACCTTGACTTGAGCCTCGAAGAAGCAGTTCAGGGTAAAGCGGTCAAGATTCGCATCCCCACAACGGTGGCCTGTGAGACATGCAATGGGAGTGGCGCGAAGCCTGGTACTCAGCCAACCGATTGCACTACCTGTGGTGGTCATGGGCAAGTTCGGATGCAGCAGGGGTTTTTCTCAGTACAACAGACCTGCCCTCGCTGTCAGGGCACTGGCAGACAAATAAAGGATCCTTGTAATACTTGTCATGGGCGGGGCAGCGTTGATGAAACCAAGACGCTTTCCGTGAAGGTACCAGCTGGTGTCGATACTGGGGACCGAATACGCCTGAGTGGAGAAGGCCAGGCAGGTATCCATGGTGGACCCTCAGGAGATCTCTACGTGGAGATTGCTGTCCGTGCCCATGCCATCTTCCAACGGGATGGACCTGACCTGCATTGCGAAATTCCCATAA
>DTSJ01000346.1 GCA_012965445.1 Candidatus Hydrogenedentota bacterium | reverse complement strand
AAAGGAGGTGAAGATGTCCATAAATACGGGGGGGGAAAAGGGAAAAAGAACCCCCGATGAACTGTCCATCAAGGAAAGAAAACCGACACCGTGGATGAGTTCGTGGATAGCGGTGGAGAAGAAATCGATGTGATTTGCGGGGACAATACCGTCGATACCGTAATACCAGGTCGTGGTTCCCAGAACCTCGGTACCGTCAACCTCGGAGTTAAACTGGGAGCTGATGTCGTCTATGCCTGGTTGGCCGTCCGATCCGACTAGCTGATTTACCTGAGCCTGGACGAACCAGGTGGAAGATACGGGTGCGTTGGTAAAGTCTTGCTCGGCCGTAAGTGGACCTGCTCCGCCGAGGGTTGCGCAACAAGAACTTCCGCCGAGGTCGTTGAATTCGGCTTGGACTTGAATATCGACAGTGATATCGAGATGGGTTTCGAGAACGGCCATTGCGGCTTCGAGACAGGCTCTGCGATCCGCGCCGAGTGTAGTTGATTCTCCGGTGATATCGCTCGTTACGACGGTTGGGTCGTTGTAGCCTTCGCTTGCTCCGTCGAGGTAGACGGCGACGAAACCGGCACTATAGGCGTTGGGTAAAATCAGGGTCGCAGAAATCAGTGTGATCGCGTAGAATCGTATCAGCACGTTTATTGCTCCTTCAATTCTTGCGGATCAGTATGTGTCTGATTGTTGGCGTTAATTTGGAGAGCGTCCTGCGCGTCAGCGAGGGTTCCGGTTACATAGTCTTTTTCGAGCTCGCCTTCGGGGTTTATAGAGACGTTGGTGTAAACGCGAATGTGGCTGGTATCGGCAACTACGCCGCCGTTCAGTCCGGGCCAGGTTACTATCGGATTTTTTGGCACCGGCTGGGGCGTAGCTCCTTGAATGTCCTGAATACGGCCGGGGACGCGGTTGCCGTTTTCGTCGAGGAACACGAGTTGGGCAGCACCGACAGAGTTAGTCCGTTCGGATTCTGCAAGGGCGCGTTTGCGTGTTGCTTCTTCTCCGAATCGTGCGAGAGCTTCTTCGCGGGTTATTTCGACTGTGTTCGGGTAGGAGGGTGCGGATTCTTCGGAGGGCGGCGTTTGCGCTACGGGATTTGAGGTGGACTGCGAAGCGTTCAGCAGTGCAAAGCCGGTTATTGATGCCGCGGCCAGGCCAACGAGTGACGAAATGATGATTTTACCGGAGACGGGTCCCGGGCGTGCGTCAGGCGAATTCAAGTTACATCCTCCCCAAGGTTTATGGACAACCCGGAAAACGGAAACTATCCATCGCCCGGGCGCGACTTTTGTCATCCGAATTTATAGTACCTGAGAATTGAATAATAGACAACCGAAAATTCGGACATCGTGGGTGCGTAGGTTCTGGTTCTGCCGATGTGTGTGGCAACTGTTGGACTCAGAATTACTTGTGAATTGACTCGATTCGCGTGGAATGGGTACCATGAAGACTGGTTTTTGACGGGTTTATACGTTTACTTGCGGGGACAATACGATTAAGCGTTTATTGGGGATAGCGGGATTTGTCGGGGTTCTCTGCGGAGGAATTTTTTCTGCAGAGTGTCGGGCATTGCAGGCAGGAGCGGCGCGGATTGACCTTGAAATGCCGCCCGGTGTTCCTCTGGGGGGGGATGTTCATCGTCTTGGACGAGCTGCGGTTGGAGTGCACGACTCGATAGGTGTTCGTGCGCTCTATCTTGAGGACGACGATACGGGAATCGTTGTGGTATCGGCGGATCTGCATTCGATTACACCGGAACTCCGTGCGCGGGTATTGGAACTGGCTCCTGTGGATCTTGCGGCGAGCCACATAATCCTGACTGCTACGCATACACACAGCGGGCCAGGGGGACTTTCGAAGTCCTGGTTTGCTCGGCGGTATATGGGCGGATATATGGAGGAGATGGTCGAGCTTGCAGCGCAAGGAATCGTGGAGGCGATTGCCGAGGCGATGACTGGGAAGAAACGGGCGACGATTGGCTATAGAGTATCGACGCAGGAGTTACTCACTGAGAATCTGTTTAGCGAAGGCGGGATTCGAGACGCTCAAGTGGGGGTGATTCGGGTTGATGATTCGGACGGAAACCCTATCGCGATTCTTGGCAGTATGTCAGCGCATCCGACGACGACACCAGCGTCTGATGTACTCGCTTTGTCTGCGGGTTTCCCGGGGTATTTCTGTGATCGTCTTGAGAGTTTGAGTCATGAGGATACGGTAGCATTTTTTCTAAACGGGGCGACTGGTGATCAGGCGTGTGCTAATCGGGAGAACATGGTTGGCTGGGACTGGCCGGAGTTCATCGGGAACGAACTTGCGATACTAGTGAAATCTGTTGCGAATACGATTGAGTGCGAGGAGTATCCCATTCTGATTAACTATTCGACGGCGGATGTGCCGGAGAATTTGGCGAGTCGTTTTTTATCGGACGAGGTATTGATTCAAACTCTAGAGATTGACCAGCTTCTGGTTTCATTTTTTCCGGGAGAGCCCTACGCGGGGGTTCAGGATAAACTTGATCGCATTGCCAAGCGTCGGGGGTATTCCGCGCACATAACGGTTGGACTGGCGAATGATTATGTGATGGATATTGCATCAACGGGAGCTTCAGTATTTCGCGGCGCGGCACCGGGATTGAATGTACTTGGCCCGGATGCTGAAGAATGGAGCGTTGACGTTATTCAGACGCTGATGCGTCGCGGGAGCTATACATCGCGGTCTTCTTCCGTTGTGCGTGCTACGGCCTTGCAAAAAATTCCGGGAGGCTATCGTGTCGAAGTTTCGGGTGGCGCGGAAGATCGGGTCTTGCGGCTGGGTGCGACAATGGCGCCGCTGCTTGAGGAAGCGTGGGCTGGTTTGGTTCGGGACGTTCGTGACGGCGTTATAGAGGTCGAGCTGCCGATATGGGGGGATCGATTCGGGATTGATGCGACACCTATTGCACTCCCGATTCTGGCGGATCGTGAGCGGGGACATCTGAGTGCGGATGCGGTTCGGGATATTGGATGGTTTGCGCGGGGGGCGCGGATGCCCTTTGACAAAGTACATTTGTTGCGGCATTTTTCGGATGTTGAATCGGTTCCGAGGAGGGTTTCGGTTGAGGGTACGCGTGGGAGAGGAGGACTTGAAGGGTATATTGCATCGGCATCGGCGGGAACTCCGGTGATCGTTTTAGAGAATCGTCCAGCGACGGGGAGTCATTCCGTAGGAATAGGGCTGCCTTGGGACTCTACGCATCGAATTGGTATGAATGACGCGGGGGTCGTGTTTTCCAGCGAGGCAGGATCTGCGGAGGCGGATGTTCCTGACCTGGAGTCAGCCGCTGCATCTCGCGGTGATTTGGAGGAAGCACTCCGAGAAGCGGCATTGAAGCTGTTTGCGGAGACTGATTCGGAACTACTTCCGGTCGTATTTGCCGTGATTTTCGAACCCGCTTCGAAGAGTGTGTATCTCGGGGTATCTGAGGGCGATACATTTCCGACGGAGTTTCAACGGTTCTCCGTGGTGGAGGATTCGCCATGAGTGAAGCGGTACGGTCATACCGAGCTGTCGGCGCGACGCAGCAAGCGGGTTCGAGTTTTGTGTTTCGCGGGGGAATCCGATTGACGCGCTACCTTTTGATCGTGTTACTTTTTTGGGGAGTATATTTTTTCTGGATATCTCGGGACACTCGACGCGTTGAGGAGTTCGTGCAGGGGGACACGACATTTCGGATGGTTGCGCAGAACCTTGTGGAGAACCGCTCCCGGCTTCAACAATCGACGGTGTGGGACGCGCTGCCCCAACAGTGGAGATCGCATCCGCTTCCTCAACTGCTGCAAGTCCCCGTGGGTTTCCCAGAATGGGTGCAGCGCAATCTTGTAGGGCAGTATGTGTTTATATCGGGCCGCGATGCTGGTGAATTTACGGATGCAGTATACATTACAAAACTCTCTCGCGTAGGCAGTGTGCTTGAGCGCATGCTACGGTTTTCCAGCGGGAATGAGGGCGATGATGCCGGGGGCCTGAAAATTCGTCAACTCAAAGAATATGACTTGTACTATGCGATACGGGGCCGGATCGCTCTGGCGAGTCCGTCTCGTCGTGCCTTGATTCATTCGCTGACGCTTACCGATTCTGAACTGGCGGCGGCGGAGGACTGGGACGAATCGATCTGGCAGCTTGGGGATGAGGACCTGCGGGGAACGCTTCTTCTGGGTGATGATTCGGGATGGGGGGGATATTTTTCCGGGATGGGCTTCGCGCTCAGACTTGAGCCTGACAGAGGTTTCGTGAAACTCAGTCTGCCGTGCACCGAGTCGTTCTACGATGCTTTCGGGAACGGGGTTCGGAATACTTCGGCGCGGGATCTTCTTGCGCCGATGGACGGCCCGATTCAGTTGTCTGCGAACTTGAACGGTACTGCAGCGCGGCTTTGGGATACGCTTGGGACACTGACTGGCGCGGATGAGAATTTTTCGACATTGTGGGAGGGACGGACGCCGGAATCGAAGCCTGAATCGCTGGAAAGTTATCTGGCGCAGTCGCTAGGAGACGCCGGGCCGGGGATTTCGATTACGTGGCACGGATTCGAGATTAATACCATTGTTCCGTCGACTTTGTTTTCGATGTCGGCGGAGGTTCGGAATGACTCTATCGCGGAAGAAATCGAGCGACTTTCGGGGAGTGATACAGATCGAGGTTTGGATGCCGTGAGCGCGAGGTTCGATGATGAACAGGAATGGATTGAAGCAGTCGGTATCGGCGGTCCTGCCAGGACAGCAGTTTTGATGCCGTCTGATGATCGGCGACACGTATTTGTTTCTTCTTCGAAGGTACTTGCGGAGTCTCTTTGGGCGGGGGAGGCGAGGGTGAATTACATGACGGAAAAGGCGAACGTGTATCTTCGGGTCTCGCCGGGCGAGGTTGTGGAGTGGTATGTGGAATATGGGACGGTGTTGGCTGCGGACGGTCTGCTTGAGGGATACCGTGTGGAGGAGTTTGGCGCGTATGCGGAGGACCTTCGAGCGAAAACGGCTGGTATTAAATTGGTCGAGATGACGGCGCGTTATGACAACGGTGTTGTTGAAGCTGATATCGTGCTTGAGTCGAAGGCGTTAGAAATCGATCACGTCGAGGCCGGGAATTGAGGATTCGAGGGGTATCGTTTCGATGCCGGTGGCGCCTAGTTTTGCGAGTTCATAGCGGACTTTTGCGAGGGTCAGATTCTTTGCGCTTACGTCCAGCTGGATGCTGAATTCGACGTAATTCGTGCCTTCGTTCATCGTGGGTTCGTTTGCGAAAAGTTTATTCTCCTGCAGGTAGGCGACCATTTTATCAACATTGCTTTTGGCGCAGTTGAAGGAAACGAGGACTTTATTTTCGGCGAAGATGGAACCGTAGAGATTGAGGAGGAACATGCGGGCCATTTCAGTTTTTTCGGGGTCGTCGTGGATGGCGGGATTGGCGAAAACGCAGGTTTCGGATTCCATGACTTCGTCTACGATGTTGAGATCGTAGTTGCCGATTGCGCTGCCGGACTGGGTGATCTCGAGGCCGAAGTCTACTGAATTATTTTTTACCTTTGCTTCGGTTTTGCCCCACGTCTCGTAGATGACGAGTCCGGAATCTATTTTGGGCGGGGTGCGGAATTTCTGTACCGAGAAGAGGGCGTGTGACTCGCCGAAGCCGAGATCTTTTGCTTTGGACTGAAACCATTCCAAGGCGAGATAGGGCATTTCAGAGACCATCGTAACGAGTTTATTTTCTTTTAGTAGGGCTGACAGCCATTCGTCGCAGGGTCGGCTTTTCTGGTCGGCGTTTATGATAACGATTCGAACATGGCCTCGTTCGAGCGACATGATGTTTTTGACGTCTACGTCCTGGTCGAATTCGTATTTCAATTCGAGGATGCGCTCGCGAATCCAGTCGCGCCCGGAAATGGCGATATCGATTTCTCCGATAGCGAGCTGCGATCCGAACTCCTGGGGTCTTCCGTCCCAGCCCATGAGGAAAGTGTTGAGCGGGAAGCTGGTGGGGCCGCCGGCTTCATAACCCTTGGCGTGGAACCCGGCATCTTTGAGAAGATTTATGAGGCTGCCGCCACGATTCGGGTCCGCGAGGGAACCTGCGGGCATACCGATGATCAGTTTTGTGTCGCTCATTGTGCGTTTTTTATCCCATTGTTTGGCGCGCTACAGTACTTGCCGGAACACCATGTATCCTTCGGCTGCTTCCACGGAGATTTCACTGCCGCGAAGGCGGGCGGTGTATTCGACGTTTTTGACGCTGGAGTGGTGTATATCGTCGCGCATTTGTGATTTGTGCATCGACAAAGCAGTCAGTTTCTTTTCCAAATAGTTCGAAATATCTATATAAAAGTTTGGATGGAATTTTTCCCGTTCCAAACTCCAAAACAGTGACGTATTGTTGTATCCGATAACCAGGGGCTGAAACGGCTTTATGCTGGGCACTCCCGGTCGGGCGGCGGTGAACGCTGCACGGAAACTGCTTCATGGTCCTGACTATATGACGAAACCGGAATGGCTACCATAGTCGGTTTCAGGCGATCATAGGCGAGTTTGCTGTCCTGCTCAATCTTCGCAATGAGACCGCGCCTAGGTATGGCATCGAGTCGTAAGTGCGTCTTGCCATCGTCATAGAGTATATCATAATCGTCCACCTTGAGATAGTTCATTACCTCCTCAAGCTCATGCGCACGTTTCGTTCCGGTGACGACTTCATCTTTGCCATCGTAGTGCTGCAGATCGCCAACGGAGTAAACCATAACGTATACTTCGCCGCCGAGGTCTTTGATTCGCGCCATGAACGCTAGTCGGCTCGATTATACAGGCTTTGGATCGGCCAATCGAACAAAATACTTGAATCTCGTCGTCAATATGCAGTGTTGCCTGGATGCTTGCAGAATGGTCGTGTTGCTGACTTCTCAGAGATGCTGTTGTCGAACACATTCCATGAGCGCGATTGCGGCACTAACCGATGCGTTTAGACTGCTGATGGGTCCTGAGATTGGGATATGTACGAGATAGTCACATTTTTTTCTGACCAGCGGACGAATGCCTTTTCCTTCATTACCGATGACGAGTCCAGTTTTACCGGTGAAATCGGCATCCCACAGAATTTTTTCTCCTTCGGGGTCGAGTCCGGCAACCCAGTAATCGTGCTTTTTGAGTACATCGAGTGCGCGTGGAAGATTGGTAACTTGAATGAGATCGACGTATTCCATAGCTCCGGCAGCGGACTTCATTGATACGGGGGAGACCGGTGCTGCGCGGTCTTTGGCAAAGATGAGAGCTGACACTCCGCAGGCTGCTGCTGAGCGGGTAATCGCGCCGAAGTTGTGGGGATCTTCAACAGAGTCGAGAATTACGATGAGCGATTGCGGGTTCGAGGAGTCTTCCAGCCAGGTTTCCAGGTTAAGCAGAGGGATCGGGTCTGCTTCCAGTACGATGCCCTGGTGAACTCCCTCGTGGGTCATATAGTCGAGTTCTTTTCGTGTGACCCATTCGACGGGAATATCTTGCGCGGCTGAGATGAACTCGTTTTGGTTCTTTCCGCCTTCCAGCAAGATGAGTCTTCTTGCCGCCCGTTTTTGGGCTTTGAGGCATTCGAGGACGGGAATTCGTCCATATACGAAATCGGCAGCCATTTATCTTAAACGCCTTGCGTCCATGGGATAATTTAGAATATTGAGGTCGTTGAGTTCTACCAGATTCTTGATTCGGTTCTCTAGATTTTCCCGGCTTGAGACCCGTTGATCGAATGCGTCACCGTCTTTGAGCCATAGATTGTAGAGGATATCGACGGCGCCTTTGGCATTGTCCAGTTTTTCTTCGCATTTGGCGAGCTGCTGCCAATTCCACCAGTAGTTTTTTCCTTCCGTGCCGTATCGTTCGACAGCGGCGGTATAGAATTTTTTTGCCTTCTCGTGTCGAAACATTGACAAGTTCAAATCGCCGTATTTTGAGAGGGCGGCTTCGTCAATGACATCCTGATCGGGATCGTTCCCCACGAGTCGCGAGGTAGCGTCTTCATATACTTTATCTTGTCCGTCGTCGGTCAATAGCCAAGCTCCTCCGACGACTACCAGGATTACGATCACCCATACTATTTTGCTCAAGTCCATATTGGTCTCCTTGAATCATTCGTCATCGTTACTCTATCGATCCGCAATTGAGCGAATCGTGTCGCTTACGATCGGAATGTTGACACCGACGAAATGGAAAATAACAGCTATGATCAGTATGAACAGCGCGGTCATCACGACTTGTCGAACGGTAATTTTTATTTTCTCGAAAGTGGTGGAGTCTCTGCGCATTGAATCCAGCTGCTGTGCCCGTCCGGTGAAAGCCTCGTGCGATTCTTTGCATGCCGGGCAGCAGAAAATACCTGTGGGTCCCTTGATCTGGCAGTCGCTGCAAAAGGGTTTTCCGCATTGTTTACAACGACCGATCGCCTCGAAACCCGGATGGGTGGTACAGGTTGAGGATATACTGCTTGCCATTGGCCAATCCTTTCCTGAATCAATGCCGAAGCAATTGACTACCATCCCATTATGGCACTGCGTGAGGAATGGTTCAATATAAACCGAATGCGATTGCTTTACGGATACAGCGGAATCTGGTTGAGCTTGCGTTTTTGATGTCACATTGGATAGATTCGCGATGTATCATTCATTTTACGACGGAGGATTCTTG
>DTSJ01000345.1:3812-8708 GCA_012965445.1 Candidatus Hydrogenedentota bacterium | reverse complement strand
ATTTTTCTATTCCTGCGACTCCGGACCATCTGCTGGACCATTGCCGATAAAACCATAAAGGAGGCCTCAGCGCTGCCATCCGAAAACCGTATTCCTGCTATAAAAAAGGTGCTGCGCGACTGCGGCTTACACCAGATCACCGTACCGAAAATCTCGTGGCCGTCCTGGCTGATCCGAATCAGGCGTCCTGGACGAAGATAACGCCGCATTGAGATGCAGGCTCCGTCGTGGCTCATGCTGGACCAGCGGGCTTCACCCCTATTGCCGTCGTATGTATAGTCAAATGCGCCTTGATAAGAGACGCGCTCGTCTTGTCGTTGTTCTATGGCTGGTAGTGCAATTGCTTCGGCACTCATGTCACGGCGTCCTTTCTGTCGTTGTATATTCTGTAAGAACACAGCAACCGATGTGCCAAGGGGCATATCGTTATAAGCAGTTGATACAACACAAGTTAAGAGAATACGGAGGTCTTGACAATTCAGGTGATTATGGTACAATAGCTCATGAATTAGGGAATATAACCACAATAAGGCAAATTTAACCTTGGACGAGTCCTATTCCTACGAAACAGATGATTCACCAACAAATCCGGATATGCACGAGGCGCTCGGGCAGTCCGACGCATTTCTGGATTTCCAGGAACGAATTTCGCGGGCTGCTCCGGTCAATCGCCCCGTTTTGATCGTCGGGGAACGCGGAACTGGTAAGGAGCTTGCTGCGAGTCGACTACATTATTTGTCGCGGCGTTGGGACGGTCCGTTTATCGCGTTCAATTGCGCCGCGGTTCCCATGTCGCTCATAGAAGCGGAACTTTTCGGGCATGAGGCGGGTGCTTTTACGGGTGCGGGGAGTCGTCGAATTGGGCGCTTTGAATCGGCCCACAACGGTACTCTTTTTCTGGATGAAATCGGCAGCATACCCATTGAGGCACAGGAGAAGATTCTGCGAACGGTGGAATACGGCACCTTCGAGCGCGTCGGGTCTTCTCAGCCGACTGAGGTGAACGTTAGAATTCTAGGGGCGACAAACGCGAACCTGCGTGAAATGGCAGAAGAAGGAACGTTTATGCCGGACCTGCTTGATCGTCTCTCGTTTGAGGTGCTCGTGATTCCGCCGCTTCGGGAGCGGGACGAGGATATACCCCTGTTGGCAAACCATTTTGCGGCCCGTATGGCGATGGAGCTCGAATGGGCTGAATTACCTGAGATAACTGATGAAGCGATGGAGGAACTCTGTACTTTCAGCTGGCCGGGCAATGTGCGCGAGCTCAAGAACGTCATCGAGCGCGCGGTGTATCGTTCCGATGATATGATCATCGATAGGGATGAGCTGATTTTTGATCCCTTCGAGGTTTTTGAGACTTCACCCCTGCCAAAACGTGTGAGGCCAGGGAGTTTGCCGACGGTTCCCCTTGAGACCCCTGCGGCTGCGGCATCATCGCCGGAACCTGATACTGAGCCCAAGCTGTTTACCGAAGCCGTTCGCGATCTTGAGCTGGGGCTTCTGCGCGATGCGCTCGAAGAGACGAAGTACAATCAGAAAAAGGCCGCCGAACATCTCGGCCTCACGTATCATCAATTTCGCGGGTTGTACAGAAAATATCAGGATGAAGTCGCGGAATAGGCCAGTTTCCGTGCGGATGAGTTGCCGATGCTTTCGCGCCCACACCGAATTTTGTTGACTTGTCCCCAGTCCGATTCGATACCATACACGCTCGCTTTTCAACATAGACAAGGGGTATGTGCATGTTAGGAATCGGAGTTGTTGACTGGATCGCCATCGGGATTTACCTGGCGTTTACCATAGGTGCGGGGATCTACGCGGCGCGGAAAGTGAAGGACACGACCGATTTTTTTATGGCCGGTCGCCGATTCGGTAAACCCTTCATGATTTTCTTCGCGTTTGGCGCGGGGACCAGCGGGAACGACGCAGTAGGGGTATCTGCAAAAACCTATACGAACGGTCTCTCCGGCATCTGGTACCAATGGCTGTGGCTGTTCTGTACTCCGTTTTACTGGCTGATTGCTCCGGTGATGCGCCGGATGCGGTGCCTTACGACGGGTGATTATTTCGAAGCGCGCTACAGCGGGTCTGTGGCTGCGCTGTACACGGTTGTCGGCGTGACACAGCTTACCGTGAACATCGGGCTTATTCAGCTTGGCGCCGGATCGATGATTGAAGGCATTTCGAACGGTGCCATCCAAAGGGAATGGGCCATTGTCGCGATGACGATTATGTTTGTCGCATATGGAGTCGCGGGCGGACTCGCGGCGGCCATTATTACGGATTTTATTCAGGGCATATTGACCGTCATTTTGTCCTTTATGTTGATTCCATTTGCACTCGATGCTGTGGGCGGATTTAAAGGACTGCACGAAGGCATTCAAGACGAGTCTATGTTCAGTCTCGTTGCTCCCGGCGAGATAAATATGTTTTGGATATTTATGCTGGGTTTCAATTCGCTCATCGGGATTGTTACTCAGCCGCACATCATGGGGGTATGCGCTGCGGGAAAAACAGAAATGGACGGTCGGGTCGGTTTCGCGACCGGAAATCTGATCAAACGCCTGTGTACGGTAGCCTGGACCATCGTAGGCTTGTGCGCAATCGTTATGTATATGGACAAGGATGTAGCCGACAACTTCGGTGACTTCGCTTACGGACAGGCTGCAGCGGATCTCTTGCCGCAGGTGAGTGCCGGGTTGATCGGGTTGTTCTTGGCCGCGCTGATTGCTTCGGTTATGTCTTCGTGCGACGCGTTTATGATCTCCTCGTCGGGATTGTTCACGCAGAACTTGTACAAACGTTTCATCAAGCAAGACGAATCCGAATCACACTATGTATGGGTGGGACGCATTGCTGCTCTGGCCATCGTACTTTGCGGCGTATCGTTTGCCTTCGTAGTCGATGATGTACCTTCCGGTCTTATGCTGTTCTTCAAGCTACAGGGACTCATGGGTGCGGCATTCTGGCTCGGACTCTTCTGGCGGCGTACCACCATCGCCGGAGCATGGGCCGCAACCCTCGCAGCATTCATCGTACTAGTAGCAACCGGCTCAGCCGTTTTCCACACCTGGGCAACCGGTGTCGTCACCATCAACGAGCCAACGACCCTCAGCACCATGGCCAAATCGAACAACTACGACCTCGACGACCTCCTGACTCGCAACGAAGGACTGACCGCCGACTCCGACCTCGAAGAAAAATCCAAAGTTACCGTCGCCGATCCCGTCCTGCCCGAAAACATGATCCTAAACGGAAAATTCCGCGATTCATGGCAAATCCTCTCCTACCTCATCGCCGGATTCTCAATCGGCATCATCGTCAGCCTCCTCACCAAGCGCCTCCCCGATTCCCAACTAGACAAAGTCTACCGCGCCCTCAGAACCCCGGTAAACGAAGACGAACCGAACCACGCCGAACCTTTCATCATTCCTGAAGGCATCGAGGTTCCTGAGCCGAGAAAACTGATTAACCACCCAGACCTGGAAATCCCCATGCCTACAGCGGTCGGTATGGGCGGTTTTGTGGGGATTTGGGCGATTGTAGTGCTACTCATCGGATTCGTGTTCTGGATGGCTACCTGGGGCACGTAGGGCCTTGTTTTCTGCCTTGCCCCGTTGTCTGGACTGGAGTATGATGGACGGCGGAATACCAGTTAAATTATACATAATGAATAGAGCAGGAGTAGGTACATCATGTCTGAAGAAATCTCACGCGAAAAGTTTGTAAAAGGAACCGTAGCCGGGGCGATGGCGACTGGACTTATCGGCACGTCGAAAACATCCTGGGCTGGTGCGAACGACCGTATCCGTGTTGCACAGGTGGGTATTCGGGGTCGCGGAAACGACCACACCGGGGGCTGGAACCGTCTCAAGAATGTGGAAATTGACACGATTTGCGACGTTGACACTCGACTGTTCGACGGATACATCAAGAAAAACTTCAAGCGCGCCCCTGAGCCCAAGAAGAAAGTTCAGGACATGCGCGATGTTATAGACGACAAAGATATCGATGTCGTCTCGATTGCAACACCGAACCACTGGCATTCGCTTGCGGCTATCTGGGCGATGGAGGCGGGCAAGGATGTATATGTCGAAAAGCCTTGCTCGCACAATGTCTTCGAAGGCCGCCAGATGGTCAACGCTGCACGCAAGCATGATCGAATTTGTCAGCACGGCACACAGATTCGAAGCAGCGCGGGGATACAGGAAGGCATAAAGCATATCCGTGACGGCCTGCTGGGTGAGGTCTATATGGCGCGCGGGTTGTGCTACCGCTGGCGCGGGTCTATCGGTACGAAACCGGATTCTGACGTGCCGAAGGGAGTGGACTACAACCTTTGGCAAGGACCTGCGGAGGAACGCGCATTCTCGGAGAATCGCTTCCACTACAACTGGCACTATCACTGGGCGTACGGGAACGGCGACATCGGGAATCAGGGCGTACACCAGATGGATATCTGCCGCTGGGGCCTTGGAGTTGAGCATCCGAACAAAGTCACGTCGGGTTCCGGGATGTACCTATTTGATGATGATAAAGAGGTCCCGAACGTGATCAGCACGACGTTCAACTTTGATGACGCTGGCGAACGAGGCAAGATTATGGCCTTCGATGTGCGGCCGTGGATGACGAACGACGAGAAGAACGCCAAGGTCGGAGTTCTCTTTTACGGCTCTGAGGGGTATATGGTCATCGACAGCTACTCGCATTACAAGACGTATCTGGGTAGAGACGAGACACCGGGTCCTGAAAACAACAAAGGCGGTGATCACTACGGAAACTTTATTGAAGCCGTTCGTGCACACGACCGGAGCATATTAAACGCTGAAATCGAAGAAGGCCACTACTCAGCGTCTCTGGCGCACTTGGGCCTGATTTCTGCAAAACTTGGTC
>DTSJ01000345.1:0-3802 GCA_012965445.1 Candidatus Hydrogenedentota bacterium | reverse complement strand
AACTTCGATCCGAAAGCGGAACAGATCACGGGTGACAGCGAAGCGAATTCAATGCTGACCCGCGATTACCGCAAGCCTTTCATCGTCAACGAAATCAAAGTATAACTGAGAATAGTAACTCGAGGGAGATAGTGCTATGTCGGAATTGACACGCAGGACATTCTTGAAAAACACATCGAAAGCCGTCATTGTCGGCGGCATGATGGCGACCAGCGGCCGGGTATTCGGCGCGAATGATCGTGTAGGCGTTGCGGTCATGGGAGTCAACGGACGCGGCAAGTCGCACATCGACGGGTTCGGCAACAAGCCCGACTCGGATATCGTCGCGATGGTCGACCCTGATTCACGCGTACTCAGCAGACGTATCGAAACTTTTGCGAATGAGACTGGAAATACCCCGGCTTCCTACGCGGACATCCGGGACGCTCTTGCAGACAAGAACGTAGATGCAATCAGTATCGCTACCCCGAACCACTGGCATTCGCTCGCGTCCATCTGGGGCGTTGAAGCGGGCAAAGACGTGTACGTGGAGAAGCCACTTTCGCACAATATCTATGAAGGGCGTCAGCTCGCGAACCTTTTCGCGAAATCGGACCGTATCGTGCAGCACGGGACTCAGAGTCGTTCCAGCGGCACCTGGCTCCGTGACATTGGCCTTATCCACGACGGATTCCTGGGCAAGATTCACATGGGAAAAGGCTTCACCTACAAAACGGGAAATCGCAAGTCCATCGGTCACAGCAAGCCGCAGAACGCCCCCAAGCATCTCGACTGGACACTCTGGCAAGGGCCTGCGGAAAGCAAGCAGTACCGCAAGAATTACGTTCACTACAATTGGCACTGGTTCTGGGACTACGGCAATGGCGAAACTGGAAACCAGGGCGTACACCAGATGGATCTGGCGGTTTGGGGCATGAATCGGGGACTGCCGACAAAAGTCTACAGTGCGGGCGATCGTTACCACTGGGACGATGATGCTGAAACGCCGAACACGCAAGCGACGACCTTCACCTACGAAGACGGCGCGATGATGATCTTCGAAATCCGCAACTACGGTTCGTACAAGGAAGCTGGCGTACATACCACCGGAAACACTTTCTGGGGTGAGCACGGTTATTACGTGGAAGGCAAAGGCTTCTTCGACATGGAGCATAAGGCCATTCCAATTCCAGAAGGAACCGAAACGCCCGCAACGCGTGGTAACTGGCAGAACTTTATTGATTCCTGCAAGTCACGCGATAAATCGGGAATCTTTGGCGACGCGGAAGACGGTCACATCGCTTCGGCGCACTGCCATCTTGCGAACGCAGCATATCGTCTGGGACACTCGCTCGAGATTGATCCCAAGAAAGAACGCTTTATTGGAAGCGAAGAAGGCAATGCCATTCTGACCCGCCAGTATCGCAAGGGATTCGAAGTTAAGCCTGCATAAGTAGTAGCAAAACGAATCCAAACATTCCCGCTACCGCGTCTGGTAGCGGGGATGTTTTTTGTCTAGAGGTGTCATTTATCGTGGCGCGCGGATACTCTTTCGATTACTTTTTGTTATACGTCGTCAATTGCCAGTCGTCTGTGCGGAACGGTGACGCGGGAAGGCCGGCTTCGTTGTAGAGGTTGCAGTCCGGATTGTTTGCCCAGCCGTAGCGCACCGCGATGGGAGCGGGTACCGTGTCGCTACTGACGACAATCCGTTTGCCCTTGATTTCCGCTTCTGCCCAATAGAACTTCCCGTCTTCGCCAGCGACTGCAAAACCCGTGAGCGGCGTACCGTCGGGAGTCGTTAGGCCCCCGCCGATGTTATTGAAGTACAGAGTAACGCGGCCTTTACGAGCGATGTGGTTCTTGTATGTCGGCCCCGAAGGGACTACGCGCTGCTCGTAGGCGATTTTCAGAGCGGATTGCGCCAGGCGCAGGCCCACGTCCTGCTTGTTCGTGGGGTGAATGTCGTCGGCTTTCCCGATGTCTATAATCGTGGCCATCCCCACGTTGCGCAGCTCCGTGGCCATCAGTTGCGCTTCGCGGAGTTCAGCCCAGTCGCTGGGACCGGGTTCCGCAACTTTTGCACGGTAGTTCGCGAGCTGCACGATGAAGAATGGGAAATCACCTTGTCCGAATTGCGCTCGCCAGTCCGTGATCATAGTCTTCATTAAATCACGATATTGATAGGCACGCCCGGCATTGGACTCTCCCTGATACCAGATGGCGCCCTTGATCCCATATCGCCACAGAGGTGCGAGCATTGCATTGTAATTGAAGCTCGGCACGTTTGGCGCGTTGCCCACGCCGCGTTTTGCCTCGGGACGCTCCGGGCGCGGACTGATTGAGCGGTCATAATACTTCGCCAGTGTATCGCCCTGTGCCTTGATGTCGGGCATCCAGTCTTGATTGAGTTCGTCGAAGGTCGTGCTGATTTCCGTTGCACTCTGGCTCATCCAGGATTCGATGGCTGTCCCGCCCCAGGCCGTTCCGATCAGCCCGATGGGGACGTCGAGATCCTTATGCAGTGCACGCCCGAAAAAGTATGCCACCGCCGAAAAGTTCGCGGCGACTTCCGGTGTCGTGTACACCCATTGGCCAGCGACATCGCTTTGCTCAGTCAGGGCGACGGTAAGTGGTACGTGAAAATATCGTAGCTTGGGATATTTGGCGTTCGCGATTTCTGTTTCGGCATCGTTGGAGCGACTCACGGGCCATCCCATATTGGATTGGCCTGAGCATACCCAGACATCGCCCATCAAAACGTCCGAAATCGTTATCGTGTTGTTCCCCTGAACCGTCATGGTATGAGGATCGCCGAGCGGGGCGGGGGGAAGCTGCACGAGCCAAGTCCCGTTGTCGAGCGCGCTGGTCGATTTCGTCGTCCTGTTGAACGATACAGTTACCTTCTCACCCGCATCTGCCCAGCCCCACACGTAATTGTGCTTGTCGCGCTGGAGTATCATGTGGTCGCTGAACAATGAGGGTAGCGAGACATCGGCCCAGCCTGGGAGAAGGGTAACAAAGCAAATCGAGACGGTGAGAGCAATTTTTATCATGGCGGGCCTTTTGGGGTTGATATACGTATGGAATCGCTTCGAAAAAATATATATGATTAGGGGTCTATGTTTCGAATTTATTCAGGCGACCATAATTACAACAGGCGGTAAATACAATGAAACGACGATGGACACGACTTTTGAGTGCGGGAATGACGGCGATTGTGCTGATGGGCAGTGCAGGTGCGCAAGCGGCTGATGGTGAGAAGCGCAACATTATATTCATTCTGATCGATGATCAAAGGTGGGACGCTATAGGTAAACTGAATCCTTACTTTACGACTCCCCACCTCGACAAGTTGATGGAGAATGGCGTCTATTTTCCGAATTCGTTCGTCACGACCTCTTTGTGCTCGCCGAGCCGCGCGTCGTTTCTCAGCGGTCAGTGGTCACACAAGCACGGTGTTCTGGACAATCGAACGCTGCTGCCGAAAGACACACCGACCTTTCCCGTCGAAATGCAGAAGGCTGGATATGAAACTGCGTTCCTCGGAAAGTGGCACATGGGCGGATCGACGGATGAACAGCAGCCCGGCTTCGATCATTGGGTATCCTTCCGTGGACAAGGTCAGTATATGAATCAGGCGTTCAACGTGAACGGCAAGCGAGTGAGGACCGAGGGTCACAACACGGACCGCGTGACGGATTTCGCTATCGACTTCATCAAAAAGGAGCACGATAAACCGTTCATGGCTTACATTTCGCACAAGGCCGTTCACGGCCCGTTTACGCCAGAGGAGAAGTACAAGGGCATTTTGAAGGACAAG
>DTSJ01000344.1 GCA_012965445.1 Candidatus Hydrogenedentota bacterium | reverse complement strand
AAAACTCCGCATGCTCCGCGATTCGATCCGCCACAAGACACGCCCGCGGAATCTCGATCATCGTTCCGACCTGATACTTGAGCTTACACTTGTACTTCTTCTCGACTTCACCAGCAACTCGGTGAATGATCTCAACTTGATGCTCAAGCTCATTTTCGTGCCCGACCAGAGGCACCATCAATTCCGGTAATACTTCCACTTTCTTCTTCTTTAACTCAGCCGCTGACTCCAGAATCGCCCGCGCCTGCATTTCGGTGATCTCAGGATATGCGATTCCCAATCGGCATCCACGATGCCCCAGCATTGGGTTCATCTCATGGAGCTGCTGAATACGCGCATGGATCGCACTCTCGGTAATCTTGAGTTGCTTCGCAAGCAGAAAAACCTGTTCGCCATGCAGCTCCAGGAACTCGTGCAGCGGCGGATCCAGTAGGCGAATCGTGACGGGCTTTCCGACCATCGCCCCGAATATACCCAGAAAATCCTTCTTCTGGAAAGGCAGCAGTCTCATCACCGCCTGGCGACGCTCATCTTCGTTTCTCGCGAGAATCATGTGCCGCACATGGATAATGCGTTCCGGCTCAAAAAACATGTGCTCCGTGCGCGCGAGACCGATACCCTCCGCCCCGAACGCGAGAGCCTGCTTCGCATCCGCCGGACTCTCCGCGTTTGTGCGCACATTGATTTGGCGCACATCATCGGCCCAGGTCATAAGCTCTTTATACCACTCGTTCTTATTCGGCTGCGCGGGAAGCACATCCAGCGCGCCTTCGTAGACCTTTCCTTCCGAGCCGTTCAGCGAAACCCAGTCGCCTTCCTTTACGACCTTGTCTCGGACGGTAAACTGTTTCCGGGTAGCGTCGATATGTATCTCCGCACACCCCACGATGCAGCATTTGCCCCAGCCCCGCGCAACGAGAGCCGCGTGCGAAGTCATCCCACCTTTAGCCGTCAGAATCGCCTCAGCGACGTGCATTCCATTCACATCCTCAGGAGAGGTCTCGTTACGTACCAGCACAACTTCCTCGCCCCGCGCTGCCCATTCCGCGGCCTCATCGGACGTAAATACCGCACGCCCAACGCCAGCACCGGGTCCCGCCGGCAAACCCTTCGCCAATACAGTACCCTTGCGTTCAGCGGCCGGATTGAGCATCGGATGCAGAAGTTCCTCCAATTGCGCCGGATCTACGCGCAGAATCGCCGTCTGTTTGTTAATCAGTTTCGATTTCACCATCTCTACCGCCATACGAACAGCCGCGCCTCCGGTACGTTTCCCAGTACGGGTCTGTAACATCCACAATTCGCCGTTTTCAATCGTAAACTCGATGTCCTGCATATCTTTGTAATGCTTTTCGAGCTTCGTGCGAATCTTGTCGAGTTGTTTGTAGGTCTTCGGATACGCCTTCTCAAGAGACATCATCTTTCGAGTACCCGGAGTCTTCGTCGCCTCATTGATAGGCGAAGGTGTACGCGTTCCCGCAACAACATCCTCGCCTTGAGCGTTCACTAGCCATTCACCGTAGAACAGATTCTCTCCCGTCGCGGGATTACGCGTAAATGCGACACCCGTCGCGCATCCATCACCCATATTCCCGAAAACCATCGCCTGTACGTTCACCGCCGTCCCCCAGTTGTGAGGTATACCTTCGATCTGGCGATAGATGATCGCGCGCGCTCCGCTCCAGGACTGGAATACGGCCTTAATCGCTCCCCAGAGCTGCTTTTCAGCATCGTCAGGAAAATTCTTGCCGAGAGTATTTTTAACGATCTTCTTGAAGTCAGCAGAAATCCCTTTAAGGTCTTCCGCGGTCAAATCCGAATCCTCTGTGACACCACGTTCCTCTTTCAACGCATCGAAAGTATGCTCAAGTTTCGCCCGAACAGACTCTCCGTCAGCTGGCTCAATCCCCGCAGCCTTTTCCATCACCACGTCGGCATACATCGTAATCAATCGACGATAGGCATCATAGACAAAACGCTCATCACCCGTTTTAGCGATCAACGCCGGGATCGTTTTGCTGCTCAGACCCACGTTCAAAACTGTATCCATCATCCCAGGCATTGATTTGCGCGCGCCGGAGCGAACCGACAGCAGAAGCGGATTCTCAGTACATCCAAACTTCTTACCCATCACTTTTTCAACTTTTATGAGTGCCTTGTCGGCTTCTGCAATCAGCTCCTTGGATACCTTACCCTTGTTATCGTAGTACGCTGTACACATTTCAGTCGTAATCGTATAACCCGCGGGCACCGGAATCCCCAGACTCGACATCTCGGCAAGGTTCGCACCCTTCCCGCCAAGCAGGTTTTTCATATCGGCCTTACCCTCAGCCTTGGCCCCTCCAAAAAAATACACGTTCTTCTTCGACAT
>DTSJ01000343.1 GCA_012965445.1 Candidatus Hydrogenedentota bacterium | reverse complement strand
TGGGGTAAATTCGCCTTTCAACCCGGCACCTTGGGATTGCCAGGTCGGATTCCAGAACGGGAAGTGATCGATGCCGTTCCGGTTGATATTTGCCGAGAGGTAAGTAGCCTCTGCGTCCCACACAAAGAATTTGAACTTTGCGCCGACGACCCGTTCACGAGCGGCGGTCCAATTATTATTTGGCCAGTCATCGTTGCCGGAGTAGAGTTGAACGAGCAGGTAGTCGATGAACTGCGGAATGTCGAGTAGGGCGGCAATTGCATCGTAGTTTGGCACGCTGGGTACTGCTTCGTTGGCCATTGCTGCCGCTATGAGTGCTTGGAACGCGACGTCATCCCCCTCTTTCACCTGCGGCAGGTAAGTCGCATCTTCATAACCGGGAGTGTTGTTATTGATGTTGTATCCCAAGCCGATTTCGCCCCCGAGATCGGCACTCTGAATCAAGATATCGTAATCGGTTGATCCCCCGAATCGGGATTGGAAGAATTTGGCGTCCAGTCGTTCGCAGGGGTTGTACCAGCCCTTGTATTCTCCGTTGATGTAGAGGTTTACCAGAGTTCCCTGAACGCCGACTCTGCCCATGTCCAGAAACAGTCGGCGTGTCAATTCGTCCTTGAGGAATGGTGTCTGGCCGTCGTTGTGGCCGCCACGAAGCACGAGCTTGTCATATTCCTGCAGCAAATCTCCAGGGAAAATAGGCCAGGTGAGTTTGCTCGGCCCGTACTCGCTTCGGAAGTACATTCGCAAAGAGAACTTCAGGTAAGAGGCTAACGTTGCTTCGGGAATACTGGTCGACGTAGCAACGGTCCAGTCTCCGCTGCCATCGCCATGAGCGGCGTATCGCGGGCGGTGGAAATCGCTGCCCGCTACTCGAACCCCGCCGTTCTCCTGAAGGCCCGGCGTTGCATCTGGATAGAGCAACTCGATCGATGCTGGTCGCTCCATAATCTTACCTGTGAGTATGGGATTACTGTACGCTGTGCCGTCTACGGTTGCTCCGTTCGTTCCGGATGTTGCTCCGATTAGAGGGTATATGCCGTTGCCGAGCGCATCGAACCAAGGATCGGTTGTGCCAGGGAAGTCCAGTTGCGGCTGAGATGTATCGTAGGTATAGGGACCCCATTGAAGCGTGTTGAAAAGAGCCGGGAAGTACGCGCCATTATTTATGGCCATCACACCGTTCGGGTTGTAAAGGGATTGCTGAGGATCGCCAACGATGTTAATTGCGCGTACGCCTTTCTGATAGGTGGGAGCATCGATAATGTAGGTGTGGGTTTCGACGGGTGCGCTGATGTAGCCAGAGAGGAAGGCGTTTGCGCGGATGGGGGTGTTCCCGGTTGTTCCGGAAGTCATAACAATGGTACCGCTGTACAGGGTGCTCCCTTGCGTGGGTATTGTCCCGTCTGTCGTGTAGCGAATTTGAGCGCTTCCAGTTGTGGTGCTTAGTGTGAGATTTACTGTTCCGTCGTAGAAGCCGCGGGGAGTGCTGAAGATGACGTCTGCGACTTGAACTTCGGGTTGGACGCTGGGGGTGCTGTCTTCCCAGTTAGTCGGTTCGCTGCCGAAGGTCGTGTTGTTGAGACGTGCCAACGATTTCCCTGTACCGTCTGCGAGTACGGGCCAAGGAGTCTTGTCGTTGTAGCGCACTTTGTCCATCGAAATATATGCGGCAACGAAAATGCCCGAACTTGCGGGAATCTCATCCGGGGTGTCAGGCCAGTTGATCTGAACCGTTTCGCCGAGGTTGCTCAGCGCATCGGAGGTGGCAAGCGGATCGTTTCCGAAGGGGCCGTAGACCGCAATTCCGGGATCGCCGAACCGGCTGATGTAGTCTGTGGGGTCGGTGTTTACGATAAGAACTGATGCTTCAGACAAAATGGACTGGTTCGTTGGAAATTCGAATCCGATGCCGGAGAGTTTGTAGGTATTGTTCGTATCGCCACCGGAGGAATCGTCATAAAGGTTTACGCTAGAGCCTGAAATGTTTGTGATTTCGATGAATTCAACGCCGTTGGACAATGTATTGTAGTGTAACTCCGAAATTGCGAGAGGGCCTACGGCTGGTCCGGCGTTGGATGACCCAAAAGTGTTGGAAGTCTGGGCGACAAAGTGTTCCCGACCGTCAGTGGTTATTTCTCGCCCGAAAGAGACCCCGTTTTCTGCGCCATCGAATCCCCAGCCATGTGCATAGCCCGTCAAGTTGTCATTGCCGTCGCTGGAGAACAGGAAGATATCACTGCCGTGCGAACTGAGACGAAATCCGGGCAGCGCATTTTCCCCAACACTTCCGGGTGCAGAAAAGAAGTCATCTTCGTCGATTACGGCATATCCGCCTGCAGCGATTATGTATTCAGCGTGATTGGGAATCTTCGCCTTGAACGGGATTGATCGATTGTCAGAAATAAACCAGCCGCGTATATCGACTCCGGCACCTGTAGGATTGTAAAACTCAACGGTATCAACGGTCGGCAGGTCGGTATGTGTCAGAGCTTCGTTCACCACTATACCGGGGATACTGATGGTGATATCGACTTCACCGGGTGATCCACCGTCGGAAGAACTGGCGCGCCAGTTTGCGGAGTCGCTCCCATCACCGTGAGGGTCAATAATTATTAGTGAGAAACCGACTCCATCGGCAAGGTCCGGCCACGAGGCACTATCGTTATAGGTGAGTGTGAGGAAAACATTGTTCGCCGGATCGTTCAGCGCGATTGTCTCGCCGCCGTTGTTCAGTGCGCCAGTGTATACGCCAGCATGGGAAACAGAAGGATAGTCGCTAATAAAAGTGGCTTCATCGGTGTCACGCACCAACACGATATACTGTCCCGCAGTCAATATCGTCGATGGTGGAAAGGTGTAAACGATTCCCAAACTAAAATACACGCCCGAGATATCGATTGTGCGCGCGCTGGTATTCTGCAGTTCGAGGTACTCCGCTTTTCCCAAAGCTGGATTGTACATAATTTCGGTGATCTTCAGTGCTTCGTATGGCGATCCCGAGCCGAAGGGGGATGAAAGATCGCCTATGGTCGCCGTGCCGCCATTGGAGGTAAGGGTCACTGCCTGGGTAATGGTGGGGGTCTCGTGAGATGCGAACGCGCTCAGGCTGATTAACTGACCTAGAGTAGCCTGGCCGAGCGCTTCATCAAGTGTATTGAAGGGTTGCGGGGATGTACCGTCTTCGGGTCCGGTGTTGCTGAAATCGACATACAAGGCTACGGCACCAGCAAATGCGCCACTCACAAATCCGAGGTACAGAACCAGACTCAGTATTAGAGTTGGAACCGCGCGAGGTAGATATGCGATGGAAACTGGACGGAGAACACTTTTACAGATATCGACCATACTATTGACCTTCCCCCAATTGGTTGGGACTAACCATGATAACACGAATCAGGTTACTCCGCAACACTCATTAGCACAGTTTTACGCGCTATCAGATACCTCAACAAGAAGCTCGGAAATTGTTATTTTGCGGAACGATTCACTAATATGCTGAATGTCCGTTTATGATTGGCCTCTTTATTCTTGGAGATTTCAGTATGTTACTTGTTTTTACGGTTTCCTGTCTGATCGCAGCTTCCCCCTTTCCTACGGTTTGGTTCGACGCGTCAGACCTCGGGTCGGGCTCCTTCAGCCTAGAGGAACCGGGAACTTATACGGTGTGGGTCTGGGACCTGCGGACGGCATCTCGAACGCGACCTGCGTTAACGCTGGACAAGAGCGAAATCGCATTGCCCAACTCGCGCAGAGGCGATAAGGAGTATATCTGGCACAAACTGGATGCCGTTCGGTTGAGTTCTGGAAAGCACTCGGTAGAGCTGAGTGAAACGGTGGCACGGTTCGTGTTGACTACAGATCCAACGTATCGGCCCGGTGAAATTGTGAAGGATATGCAGGTTCTTGATGTACCTGAGGCCGTTCGGGATCGGCGCGCACATACTGCGAAACACACGGACACTGTATTCACGTTTCCAGTCTACCGTTCAATAGAGGAATGGGAATCGAAGGCGGAGGTGCTGCGTCGTCGGATACTGCTCTCCTCGGGACTATGGCCGCTACCGAACAAGACACCCCTGGATGCCCAGGTTTTTGGGCGCGTACAGCACGACGACTACTCTGTGGAAAAAGTCCATTTTCAGGCGTGGCCTGGATTTTACGTTACAGGAAATTTGTACCGCCCTGTCGGTGAAGGGCCGTTCCCTGCGGTGTATTGTCCGCACGGGCATTGGGAAGAGGGTCGTCTGGTCAACAACGATATAAACTCGATACCGGGACGGTCGATTACGCTGGCACGGATGGGGGCTGTTGTTTTCACGGTCGACATGGTTGGATACAACGACAGCAGTCAGTTCGAGCATCGCTGGTCAAAAGACGAGTACAAACTCTGGGGTATTCATCCCTTCGCTTTGCAGTTGTGGGGTAGTGTACGCGCATTGGATTTTCTTCAGAGCCTGCCCGATGTTGATCCGGAACGGATTGGAGTTACGGGGGCTTCGGGCGGAGGGACGCAGACTTTCGCACTGATGGCTGTGGATGAACGGGTGAAAGTTGCTGCGCCGGTAAACATGATTTCATCTACGATGCAGGGTGGCTGCGTATGCGAGAATGCTCCGCTGATTAGATTCGAGAACTCGAATATGGAAATTGGCGCGCTGATGGCGCCGCGTCCGTTGCTGATGATTTCTGCGACGGGCGACTGGACCCGTGAGACGCCGCATGTAGAATATCCTGCTATTCGAAGTATCTACGAACTCTACGGTGCGGTTGATCGGATTGAAAATGTTCATATCGATGCCGGACACAACTACAATAAAAGTAGTCGCGAGGCGATGTACCGTTTTTTTGGAAAACATCTGATCGATCCGGAAAAGGATTGGGGTTCGTTTACTGAACCGCCGTTCGAGGTGGAGTCAGAGGAAAAACTGCGGGTGTTTATCAACGGTTCGTATGGGCACGACTCAGATGAAGAAGTGATCGCCACGATCAAGAGGCAGATTGAATTGCGTGTCGATTCTGACTACAAAAAAATTATTCAGGGAGACACTGAGCTTGCGGAACGATATCGCCTCGCCTTTCGAGACACGCTGGGTGCCACGATACCAGAGTCCAATGAACTCGCCTCTATACGCATTTCGATGGACGAGCGGACAGGATACGTGGTAGAACGCTGGATACTCGGTCGAAAAACTGAAGGTGACGCTATACCGGCAATCCTTTATCGTGCAAAGGACCCCGGTAGGCAAGATGCGGTTGTTCTTGTCAGCCCGGAAGGCAAACGTGCGTTTGCTGACGCACGGAACATCGGGCCCGGAACTGAAATCCTGGACCTCATCGAAGATGGAAAAGCAGTTTTGACAATCGATACTTTTCTGACAGGTGAGCATCACTCCCCGTACAAAGAAACGAAACGTACGCGGATTGGCGGCTTTATGGACACATTTCAGCCCACAGACACCGCATATCGGATTCAGGACATCCTGACTTCCGTCGCCTATATCCGAGCACGTCGGGACATGACGGGTAATGTGAAAATCGTAGGCGTGGATGCTGCAAATCTGTGGGTTCGATTTGCCGCAGTGATTGATCCGACTGTCAAGTACACGCAGACGGGGGAGTCTTCTTTCGATTCCGGCGACGACGAACAATGGGAAGAAAAATTTTATATCCCGTCGATTCGCACTCTCGGACCTCTTCGTATATCTGTTGAACTGAGCAACTAGCTTTACGCGGACAATTTAACTGATCGTGCCGAAGGTACCTATGTTTGAATCGAGCATTTCATCGAGGCTTTCCGACAAAGCAGCTAGTTCTTCTTGGGTAATGTCGAAGAATGCAAGGGCTGGATGACCCTCGAGCTGAATCTGATCGGGGTCGAATATTCCGTAACCTTTCGAATCAGCAAGATCACTCGCAAGGCGCATCAGGAGGCAATGATTCGGGTTTTTGAGCGTACAGAGTCAAGAATGTGAGTTCCTCGGAAAGATTCCATTTCTGAACGACGTGTAGACCGATAATCGGTGCGAAAGGATTGATGGCCTTTGCAAGTAGAGTCGGCGACGAGCTCAGGCGTCCTACATTCCCGCCGTATTTGGTGGTAATCGAGTCTACAAGTACAACCTTTCCGATGTCGTGAAGCAGACCGGCAATGAATGCAGTCTTGGAATCGATCTTAAATTGGATTGCAATCGCTTCGCAGCAGTTCGCAGTAGCCACGGAATGCTGCCATAAATTTTGCATGAGCTTTCGAGCATCGCATTCGATGTTTTGTATTGGTTCATGCTGGACATGGTCGTGGCGATGTTGGCCATCTCGCGCATACCCAACCGACTACAGGCGGTCACGAGATCGTTAATCTCACCTACGGTCGCAAAGTAGGCGCTATTGGCAAGACTCAGTATTTTTGTTGAAAGAACAGCGTTCTCTTCGATTATGGCAACAATGTCCTGAACCGAGGATATCGGATCAGGAATCGTAGCAACGACGCGCTGCGGAATTTCTGCAAGGATGGGGAGTTGGGTCAGTGCCTTTGGTACGGTCGCCAGAATTTTTGCAAGAACAGATCCATCTGGAACGAATTTTTTCAGTTTTTTATAGTCGGGCATCGAGACCACGGTTGGAATATTATCAAGCCACGTAATCTGCGATACGTTCATGCATTGATCGCACCCTATCAGCTGAATCGGAGGAAATGGGCGAATCGATTCTGGAAGCTCGTGACTACATACGTAGCACTTATACATTCGAGAACTCCTGCTGAGCTGCATCTATACGCAAATCTGATACAGCACTCCAACGATGTCCGAGTATTGTAACCATCGACTACGCGGATGTAAATAGCGCGTCGATGAATTCCTGTGCATCGAACGGTTGGAGGTCATCAATACCTTCCCCGACGCCAATCAATTTGATGGGTATTCCCAGTTGCTGCTGAATGGCGATGGCGATTCCTCCTTTTGCTGTTCCGTCGAGTTTTGTCAGGACGATTCCTGTGACATCTATAATTTCGGTAAATCTCTTCGCTTGTTGAAGTCCGTTCTGGCCTGTCGTGGCATCCAGCACGAGGAGTACTTCGTGGGGCGCATCTGGGAGCGTTTTTCGAATGACGCGTTGAATCTTGTTCAATTCTTCCATCAGATTGACTTTGGTGTGGAGACGACCAGCCGTATCGATAATGAGATTGTCTATGTTTCTGGCGAGCGCGGCCTCGGTCGCATCGAAGGCCACAGCCGCTGGGTCGGCGCCTTCCTGATGTTTAATTATGGGTACCCCCGCACGCTCACTCCAGACGACAAGCTGTTCAACGGCGGCCGCGCGAAACGTATCGGCTGCTCCAAGCAGAACCGAGCGTCCCTGGCCCTTGAGCTGGTACGATAGTTTTCCGATTGTCGTAGTCTTTCCGGCTCCATTGACGCCCGCTACAAGTGTCACGTGGGTACCCGTATGTCCTTCCCAAGTGAGCTTTTTGTCGCCTTGTTCGAGGGTCTGTGTAATATGATTCTTGAGTACAGCCATGAGTTCATCGGGCTGAGTCAACTTCTGTTCACGCGCGGCAACACGCATTTCTTCGACGATGTCCATAGCGGTCTCCACGCCGAGATCTGCCTGGATCAGTACCTCTTCAAGATCCTCAAACAGCGCGTCATCAAGCTTGGAGCGTCCCTGAAATACGTTCCTGACGTTGTCGACAAATCCGACGCGGGTCTTGGTCAGTCTTTCTTTCAATTTCGATAGAAAGCTAGCGGGCATGGAGAAGAAATACTTTCGAAGATTTACCAGTCACCAGGGGAAAAATTACAAGTTGCTGTGTACTCGATAGGCCAGTACTTCGATGGGTTCACGTCCACTTTCGCCTTCTCGCATAGCGATGCAGGTATGCCCCCCGGAATCGATGGGGATTGACACGCCCGTCGCGACATAGGAAACACCATCGATGCGTACTTCGGCAGTTTCGCGAACAATGACGTTTATACTATCTGAACCTTCGGATGACTCGAACTGAGCGTAGCCGCGGCCCTCTGTTTCGCCCCGCTGGGATAGAAAAACGAAATGGATTTTGTCGCCCAGTCGCCTCACGTTTGCTTCGCCGACAATGCGGTTGGTGGTCAATTCTCCAGGGCGAATGAGCAGGTATCGGCCACTGTATGATCGCTCAACCTGGGGGTTGTCCAATGAAACCTTCCGAATGTTTAGAGGTGTTGGGTTGTCCTGAAGATCCTGAAGCATTGCATCATAGAGGGATGCTTCTGTCCCCGTCCGAAGGTCATCGCTGCCGGGGGCTGATCTTTCCACAAGCGACTCGGCCATGTACGCTTCGATACGGTCAATATTCCAAACCGCATAAAATACCACAAGGATTCCAAATACGACCAGCAGCCCGGTAAGGAGCTGAAACTTGGATTTTCCGTCGCCGATAAGATCGAGTCCGCCGACTTGAGTAATTCGTCGATTTCGCTGATCTCTGAGATTGTTGCCACAGGTTTTGCACAGGAGAGTCCCTTCATCGTTCACCGAGCTGCATTGCTCACAGACGGCATCCGCATCGATCTCCTCGAATCCCTTCCCCTGTTCTAGATCGTGTTGTTCCATTCAAGCTCATTCCGAATCATAGTGACGTTTCCGGGCGACAATGACGTACGACTCAGCTTCAAAACCGCCGTGGTTCAATTATTGACTACTATGCCATCAAACCCAATTCAGTTCAAGATTTTGATTATA
>DTSJ01000342.1 GCA_012965445.1 Candidatus Hydrogenedentota bacterium | reverse complement strand
GCGGACACACCGGAGACGCGGGCGGACCTGGCGTTGTACTATGATGAGGTGTCGCGGCTGGACGGGGTGATTGGGGATTACGTTGCGACTCTAGAGGAACGGGGGATTCGGGATGACACGCTGATCGTGTTTATCAGTGACAATGGTATGCCGTTTCCGCGTGCGAAGGGTACGGTTTATGACTCGGGCATTGGTACGCCGCTGGTCGCTTCGTGGCCGAAGGGGATTTCCGAGGGAACGACTTATTCCGGGTTGACGAGTATTATCGATTTGGCACCGACGCTGCTGGATGTGGCGGGATTGAGTACGGAAGGGCGTGAGTATCATGGCAAAAGTATTTTGAAACTGTTTAAGGGTGAAGAAATGCCGGAGCGAACGTATGCTTTCTCTGAGCGGAACTGGCACAACTGTGACGAACATATTCGGAGTGTGCGCACGACGAAGTACAAGTTTATTCGGAATGCTTATCTGGAGCTGCCGCATGGAACGCCTGCGGATTTGGGGAAGTCAGATTCTTTTCTTTCTCTGCTTGGGCTGAAGGAGGCGGACGGGTTGACGCGCGCTCAGGCGATGTTGTTTGATGTGCCACGGCTACGTGTGGAATTGTATGATCTGGAAGCTGATCCTTGGGAGACTAACAATATCGCCAACACAGCAGAAGGCGCTGACATCACCGCGCAACTGGAGCGTGCCGTCGAGCAGTGGGGCAAGGATACTGATGATTTTCCTGCGGAGTATCGACGTCGTGCGGACAATACTGATCGGTTTACGGGGGTGAAGTTTACGAGGGAGAAACCTGTGCAGACGCATCCGCTACCGGGCGAAGAATAGTAACTAGTCGGATGGCTACATCTAAGTTTCGATAGTCGAACAACTCAAGGTAAGGTGACGAATGAACGAACTTTTCGCTCCGATTCGATTTTTGCTGGTTGTTGCGGTCTTAATTTGTGTTCAGGGAACGGTTCTGGCTGCGCCGGACGATTCCAAGATTAAAAACATCCTTTACATCATTGCCGATGATCTGAAAGCGAGTACGTTGGGATGCTATGGGGATGAAATTTGCCAGACGCCCAATATCGATCGGCTCGCGCGTGAGGGGATGTTATTTACGCGAGCATACGCACAGGGTACGGCGTGTGCGCCTTCGCGTCCGTCTTTGATGTTCGGTCGTTACACGCGCGCGCGTATTCAGCCTGAGGTCCATAAATCTTTTCCGCAGCTAATGAAAGAGCAGGGGTGGTATTCGGCGCGTGTTGGGAAGATTTTTCATATGCGTGTGCCGAACGATATTGTCGAGGGTACAGATGGCGTTGATTACCCTCAATCGTGGACGGAGCGATTTAATTGTCAGGGAATGGAAGAATCTACTCCTGGCGCATACGAATGCCTTAACCAGAATATTTTTCAGACGTCTATTGTCGGACGGGCTGGCGCGGGTACTGCGGATCGTATGTATGTGGCGGTGAAAATGGATGGCGACGGTTCGGATCAGCCGGATTACAAAGCGGCGGATAAGGCGATTGAGCTACTGCGTGAGCACAAGGACACGTCCTTTGTGCTTGCGGTTGGATTCGTCAGGCCGCATTATCCGATGGTCGCGCCGAAGTCGTATTTCGAGGCGTATCCCTGGGAGCCGATTGTGATGCCTGAGCGTCGCGAGGGCGATTGGGATGACATCCCTTTGCAGGGAATACCGAAGTTCACTTCCAAGTCGAAAGGACTGGACCGCTACCCCGACAATCAAAAGCGTATGTGGACCGATTACTATGCTGCGGTTACGTTTATGGATGTTCAGGTGGGGAAGGTACTGGATGAGTTGGATCGTCTGGGGCTGAGGGAAAGCACTGCGATCATTTTTACGAGCGATCACGGCTATCATCTGGGCGAACATGATTTCTGGCAGAAGGCGAACCTGCACGAAGAGGTGATGCGGGTGCCGCTTATAATTTCGGCTCCTGGGTATTCTGCGGGAACCAGCGATTCTCTTGTCGAGTTGGCTGATATTTATCCAACGGTCATCGATTTAATTGGACTGGGTATTCCTGAGCAATGTGACGGGGTGAGTCTGCAACCGATTTTGAAGAATCCTGAGACTGATGTTCGCGACTATGCTTTTTCCTATCATGGAGGCGGAAGGGCGGGGTATCAATACGCTCTACGCGGAAAACGGTGGTCGTACATGCACTACGGAAGCGGGATTGAGGAATTGTACGACATGGACAATGATCCGCAACAATTTACGAATTTGGCGATTGATTCGGAGTATGGGGACATTATTGCTGGACTACGTACTGCTTTGGAGAAGAAGCGCGCGGCAATTAAGTTGAACTGATCGCGATATGGCGATACATGGGTCGGCGTTGGTCAAAGAG
>DTSJ01000341.1 GCA_012965445.1 Candidatus Hydrogenedentota bacterium | reverse complement strand
CTCGTATGCACAGTCGCGGCGGTATTGACGATTGTCTTACTTCCTTCCCGAAATACTTTACCATCCGTTTCGGAGAATGCTTTTACAAGGGAGTAGATCTGTTCTTCGGGCATGGAAGGATAAACGTCAAAGGGGTTGCTCTCATGTTTCATCCTGTACATATCGTAGAGAACGGTGTAGGTGGAGTTGAGGGTCAACTCATTCACGAGATGCTGGGATGAGAATGAGGCGCTGCTGATGTTTGCCGGGCGGTGACCGAAACTTGATCGTCCGCCAATCACGACGGCTGTGAGCACACACAAGAGAATTACGGCTCTTGACAGGACTGCCTTTACAGGAGAGGATTTCCCTTTGTCGGTCTCCACATATCGTGCGGCCACATAGCCGTAGGAATTCCAGAAGAGGCGCACGACGACGGCGGTCATGATGATGCTTAGCAGCACCTCCGTTTTGTAGTGTTTGGCGACCATTGACAGGACTTCGTTAGGATATTTCAGGTACTCGACGCTAATGCGGTCGAGGCGATTCCCATATTCAGACATGAAGGGGATTGTGACCATTTCGAGATAGACAATAAGGCCGCAGAGAAAGGTAAAGGTCGGTCTCCAGACATAGCGATCCAGGGTGGGGAGATATATGAAGGGGGTTAATAGATAGAGGATTATAAACGCTCCCCAGATGTAGGAGAAAATGAGGAGATCGAAGCGAATGGAAAATGGAATCATTTGCAGCATTTCGCCGGAAAACTCGATTCGAGTAACGTTCAAGAGGATCAGCATCAAACGTGCTGCCGCCCAGACGGTCAACGAGAATGTCAGTACAAAAACTGGAACAGACAATGCACGCAATCGCAAGAATTGGTCGAGTATCTTTTTGTGTACCGTAGTTTTGAGTATCATTTGCCGTCTGGAGGGTTGCCTGCGAATGCGATAGTATAGGCGAGGTCGAATTCGGATCTCAATTCGGTTCGAGATTTTCGTTATGCGCTGAATATGTCCTTGTTTCGATGACGCGCGGGTTCCACATCTTCGCGGGCTGGCCAATTTCCTTTGATCATGAAATGTGCTGCACACCGCAGATCGCTTAGAATGGCGAACAGGCTAGGGATGAAAATCAAGGTCAGGCCGCTGGCGAGTCCCACCCCACATGCCAGAGACAGTGCCATGGGGTTCAAGGGCTGCGCTGATAGATCTGTTTCGATGATGATGGGGATCAGGGCACCGATGGTACTGATCGTGGTGAGCATTATCGCTCGAAATCTGCGCGCCGCGCCCAGCACGATAGCGTCGAACAGTTTGTTCCCTTTCGCGACTTGTACGTTGATTGCTTCGATGAGTACGATGGCATCGTTTACGACGACGCCCGTGAGGGCCATCATGCCGAAAATTGAAAACATTACCACTTGCCAGCCCAATATAACGTGCCCCAGAATGGCGCCCATCAGACCGAACGGCACGGTGATCATCACGATCATGGGCTGTGCGTAGGAACGGAACAATGTAGCGATTATGATGAAGATCGCGAGCATTGCGATGGGGAACAAAGCGATAAGACCGCCAATGGATTCGTTGGAACTTTGACGCGATCCTTCGAGGGATATCGTGAATCCTGAATATTTTTCACGCAACTGGGGGAAAAAATCTCGCTGCAGTTCGTTCAGAATTTCCGTAGCGTTTCCACGAGCTTCATCGACGTCTGCAGTGACCATTATTCTGCGACGTCCGTCTGCGCGGTCGATTGCGGCGGGACCGGCACCGTAGCTCGCTTCGGCCACGGAGAAGAAGGGGACTTCGCTGCCGCTGGGTGTCCGAATTCGCAGGTTTTTGAGTTGGGCGAGTGATGAGCGCTCGTCGGCGTCGTAGCGTACTTTGATACGGATATCGTCGCGACCACGTTGAATGCGGTCTGCTTCAAGACCGTAGAATCCGGCGTACACCTGGCGTGCGAGATCACCTTGCGTGATTCCGAGGGGACGTGACTCTGGTTTGACGTTGATCTTGAGTTCCCGATTGCCTGGCCGAAAACTATCTTCGATTTGGTAGACCCCCTCGTAGGCGAGCAGTTTCTCCCGTATTTCCTCGGAGATAGCCCGCAAATTTTCCGTATCATCTCCGCGCAGCCAAATCTCGATGGGTGATCCGCCGGGGCCGGCATCGGCTGCGTAGAAGGTTTGACTCAGGGCGCCGTTGATTTTGCCCGTATGCCGTTCCCAGCCGGAGACGATTTCTTTCGAATGTATCGTGCGGATGTTGCTGTGCTGCAACTGCACTGAAATCATACCGAGATGGGTCCCAAGTCGACCTTGTTGATTCGCGGTCTGGCCTGTGATGGTAAACACATGTTCAATCAGATCGTCCGTGCTTTCGGAATCCAA
>DTSJ01000340.1 GCA_012965445.1 Candidatus Hydrogenedentota bacterium | reverse complement strand
TATACTTGGGAAGGGGCGACGGATGCATACGAGTCGCTATGCGAGTCGCTGCTCCATGAATAATGAGAAAAGGGTGAAAATTATTGGCTTTGCACAGTTTCGCGTAGAAAAACCCTGTTACTATTATCGATTTTTGTGTAAAGTATACGATATTGGCAAGGTGTGATCAGATCTTAAAGGGTCTGATGAACGTGAATTGGAACTCGTGCAGAATAATACAAGACAGATAGCTCGAATTACGCCGTTGATCATCGTTGACATGATGATCGCCGTTCTGGCGTTCATCCTCGCTTATGTAATTCGAATGAACCCGGAGTCATTGTCGGTAGCGTATTTGCGATCTGATTCGGTATTCGAAGCGTATAGTTCGATATTGCTGATGACGCCCTTCGTACGCGTCTTCACATACAGCCTGTATGGAGCATATGACCCGAACACTTTCTCGGAAAGTACGTCGCACCGTTTGTTCAATATGTGCAAGGCGGTGAGTCTGGGTACAGTCATCATCATACTGATGACGTTTATGTATCGCGGTGTATTTGAGCATCGTGCGTTCTCTTATTCGCGAATGGTTTTCGGTCTCGACTGGGTGTTTAATATCCTTCTTGTGTGCGGCGTACACGGCATCACGATATTTGTTCGCGGCGAGTTGTTCAAGCGCGGGGTCGGGAAACGCAACATTGCGATACAGGGTGCCGGGGGACAGGCGAGGGTATTCAATACGGAGTTGGGATTTTTACCACGGTCTCAGTATACAGTGAAGGGTTTTGTTGCTGACAGTGACGCGAGCGATACGTTTGGGGATGTCGAAGACTTTAAGTATCTCGGCTCACCGACGAAAATCCTTGAAGTGATCAATCGATACGAACTCGATGAGATTATCGTCACGGATGTCAATTCCCTGGGTATGGATCTTGTCAGTTTTGTCGGGGAATGCCATAAGCGCGATGTAGTGGTGAAACTTGCGTTGGATATCTATGGCGTATTGACCCATGGTCGCCAGCTGAATCAACTGGCGGGTCAGCCCGTTATACAAATCAATGAAATAGCGATCGAAGGTTTTGCGCGGGTACTGAAGCGTACGGAAGATATTATTCTGTGTTCGTTGGCGCTGGCGATAACGTTTCCTGTCTGGTGCGTTATTGGCGTTTTGATAAAACGTGAAAGCCCGGGCCCCGCAATATTCAATCAGACGCGGGTGGGGAAAAACGGCCGTACTTTCATGATGCACAAATTCCGTTCCATGCATCTTGATGCAGAGGAACGTCTGGATGAGCTAATGGAACACAATGAGGCCGACGGGCTGATATTCAAGATGAAGGAAGATCCGCGATGTACGGCCATCGGCAAGTTTATTCGCCGGACGAACCTGGACGAACTGCCTCAAATCCTCAATGTGCTGAAGGGGGAAATGAGCCTTGTCGGGCCTCGCCCGCCGCTGCCCGCAGAGGTCAGTAAATACAATGATCAGCATCGGCAGCGTTTAAGTACAACGCCGGGTATCACTGGGTTGTGGCAGGTAAATCGCGGCCACAATTATAATTTCGAAGAAGTCGTAAATTGGGACATGTACTACATTGAGAACTGGTCGCTCTGGTTGGATATCAAGATCATCCTTCGGACTATTGGTGTTCTCCTTACGGGAAGATATTCCTACTGATGCCGTACAGCCTGTCCGCCTCTTCGCGTATGTTGCTGGCGGGGCTGCTTGCCATTGCACTCCTTTTTCAGATCGCCTTCGCCGTGACGCATCTCATTGGCCATGGCTACGCCCACAATGGTCGTTTCACCCAAGTCCAGGAGAACTGGGGTGATACCGCGTGGTTTTTCCGTCAGGCGAACGACTGGTCGCCATACAATCATCACTGGTGGTATTGGCTGGCGGTTTCGGAGCACAACCTCGGTAACACGGAGGCATCGATCGCTGCGCTTGACCAATGCCTTAAAATTGCGCCCGTGTTCGTTTCGGGTCTGAACCTTGCTTCGGACATAATGGTTGCAACGGACAATGGCTCAGTTGCGCTGCAGTTGACTGATCGCGCTGAAAGGCTTGTGCCTGATGCTTGGGAGCCTGCTTATGCCAAGGGGGCGGTCGCATTTACATCGGGATTCTATTCGGACGCGATGGATAACCTCTTCATTGCGGATCAGCGATCGACGGAACCCAAACCGCATGTGCTGGGGCTTCTCTCTCAGGCGGCTTTCGAATCGGGGAGCCTAGAGCTGGCGACGAACGCTATTGATCGCGCGGTCGCGGCAGGTAAGGAATCTGCATGGTACTGGATGCTTAGGGGTGAGATTTACGGAGCGCGCGGTGATACCGACATCTCGCGCGATTCATATGAGCGGGCAATCCTTCTGTATGCCGCCGAAGACTCGAC
>DTSJ01000339.1 GCA_012965445.1 Candidatus Hydrogenedentota bacterium | reverse complement strand
AAACCGGAAGACGTTTTCGGTTCTGATGTTTCGGAAGTAATGAGCCGGGGACTCTATAGATGTGCGATTCAGAAAAAGAGATGCTGCCGAATACGGACTGGTGTTTTGTGTGCGGTGAGGAGAATAAGGCGGGACTGCAATCGCGGTTTTATGTGGAGGACGGTCTCGTGAAGGCGCGCCTCAGGCCTCGGTCGCATCACTGCGGATTCAAGGGAGTGATTCACGGCGGCATCGTGGCTTCGATTCTGGATGAGACGATGGGATGGGCGGCGGCGGTCCCGATCAACCGGATGTGTGTGACGGGGGAGATGACCGTCCGGTACATCGAGAATGCGCCGGATGATCGGGAGTTGATCTGCGTGACCGGCGTGGAAAAGTCGAACAGGCGCATCGTGTACACTACAGGCGTGCTGGTGGATGATGAGGGAACGAAATACGCTTCGGCCACGGGGAAATTTACCCCGTTGACCGAAGCGAAGACCTTGGAAGTTGATGATATGCTGAACTACCGCGGCGGCGAGATCCGTTTGTTTGACGAGCTTCGCGCGCAGGCCGAGCAGTCGGAGTAGTGCTTACTTGGCCGGCTCGACGAGTTCAATGCGAACACCTTCGGGGCCTTCTACGAACGCAATCTTGACGGTCTTGTAGGGCCTGGGTTCAAGCGTGAACTTCACACCTTTCGCTTTGAGTTCTTTGGCGGCTGCTTCAAGATCCGGAAAGTTCCAGCCGAGGTGATCCATCGCGCGGCCCTGTGTGGGGGCGAGTTCCTTGCGGCTTCCCTGGACGATGAGCCAGATGTCGTTGTATTTAAGTGCCGCGAGAGCGCCTTTGAATTTCTTCCGCTCGCCGCCGAACGCCGCTTCGTACCAGTCCAGAGTACCTTCTGCATCTGCTGAGTGAAGGTGGAGGTGATGGAGGACGCGTGTTTCGAGATCGTCGATGATTTCTATCTTCGTACCCCAGGGATCTTCGACGAAGGCTAGGTCCATTCCGCCGAAGTTGCGCACTTCACCAAGGGCCTTGGCTCCGTCGTCGACAAGTTCTTTGAATTTGCCAGCGATGTCCGGCATCGAGAATCCAATGTGATCGACCGCGGAACCGACACTACCGGGGAAGCCTGCCTCTTTCTGGAAAAAGATGACGCTGATGCTTCCGAACATGGCGCGATCGATTTTGACGCCCTCGGAAGTGTCTCCGCCGAAGCCCGTGGGTGTCCCGCCGAAATGCTTGGCGTACCATTCTGCGGCCGCGCCTGCATCGGTGGCGGTCAAATGAATATGACCATAGTCTGCGGCGGCCGCTGGCAGGGTTATTGCGAGCATTAGCGATAGTGCTGTGAACATGCGAAACATGATTCTCTCCTTATGAATGAATAAACGAGCGTCCATTATGATGAAAGGATGGGGGAGTGTCAACAGGGCGTTCTGTGTCACACCAAACTGGAATCAGTCCAGCATATCGGGTTAGGATGGGGTGGAGAAACCGAACAGGAAAGTCTGAACACGACAGGCCAAAAGATGACAGACGAAGAATCCCAGCCAGACATAAACATGGACAAGCACCACGGGATCTGGTTTAACAATCAGGTCTGGGAGTTACTCTCGAAGAAGAACCGAAGCGCGGAGGACGATGAGTTGATGATCCATTCGGCGCACAAGTCATATCTTCATTGGTGTTCGGCTGGAACTGCGCTGCACCGTCAGCGCAGAACGTGGATGTTGTCGCATGTGTATGTGCAGCTTGGGCTTGGGGAGCGCGCGCTTCACTATGCAAAAAAATGCGCGGCTCTGGAGATGGAGTATGCGAAACTGATGCGCGATTTCGATATTGAGTACGCCTCCGAAGCAATGGCCCGGGCGTGTGCGGTATCGGGTGATTTAGCGAAGGCGGCGCAGCACTATAAGCAAGCCGAGCAGGACGGAGACAAGATCGGTGACCCCAAGGATAAGGAGATTTTCCTGGAAGATCTGAAGGACGGAAACTGGGGCGAGTTTCAACCTGAGGAAGACTAGGACTTCGCGATGGATCTTACGAGCAATCCGAATGCAGTCTTGTATGTGCCGGACGGGTTCGGTGCCGAGGTGGCCGTGGCGCGTACGACCCATCTGGGCATTGGCGCGCATCAGGATGATCTTGAAATCATGGCGACCGAGGGTATTCTGGCGTGTTATCAACAGAAGGACCGCTGGTTTGGCGGCGTGATCATGAACAGCGGCGCGACGGCGCCAAGGACCGGGGAATACGCGGAGTACACGAACGAGGAAATTGCCGCAGAACGTATTGAAGAGCAGAAACGTGCGGCGGATTTGGGACAATACGCCTTTCAGGTGCTGCTGGGGTACTCGAACGAGGAGACTAAGGACTCGGCGGATCTGCGACCGAC
>DTSJ01000338.1 GCA_012965445.1 Candidatus Hydrogenedentota bacterium | reverse complement strand
CCAGGCGCTTGAGAACTCAAAGCCGATTCTTCAGGTGAAATCGCGCCGTGTTGGCGGCGCAACATATCAAGTACCGATTGAGGTAGCTCCGAACACACGGCGTGCGCTGGCATTTCGCTGGATAATCGAATTTGCCCGTAAACGCGGGGAGAAGACGATGAAAGAGCGTCTGGCTGGTGAGCTGATAGATTGTTACAATAAGCAGGGTTCGACGATCAAGCGGCGGGAAGACACCCATCGCATGGCAGATGCGAATAAAGCATTTGCTCACTTCCGGTTTTAGGGAGTAGGAGCCTTGATACTGCAGATATTATAGAGTGGTTACGCAAACGGCGAACCCTTCTGACTTAAAAGTTGAATCAAAGTCAACGTAGGGCCATTGAGTTGAGTGTGAATGACGCTGCGCCGGGACATGACCATCTTGAGTCTGTAATTTTAGAGAGTTTAGTTTTAGACCGAATTGCTTAAAGAGGTAATGTTGTGGCACGTCAAATAGGATTGGATAAAACCCGTAATATCGGGATAATGGCCCACATTGATGCCGGCAAGACCACCGTTACAGAACGCGTCTTGTACTATTCCGGCCGGACATACCGTATTGGCGAAGTTCACGACGGTGCAGCGACCATGGATTACATGGAGCAGGAGCAGGAACGCGGCATAACCATCACCTCTGCGGCTACCGCATGTGAATGGAACGACCACCGAATCAATATTATTGATACTCCTGGTCACGTGGATTTTACCGCTGAAGTGGAGCGGAGTCTTCGTGTGCTGGATGGTGCCGTCGCCGTATTCTGCGCTGTCGCCGGGGTTCAGCCCCAATCCGAGACGGTTTGGCGTCAGGCCAATAAGTACAATGTCCCCCGTATAGCGTTCATCAACAAGATGGATCGTACGGGAGCCGATTTCAACAACGCGGTTGAATCGATGCGCGAACGCCTTGCAGCGAATGCAATCCCGATTCAGTATCCGATTGGTGCTGAGGACAAATTCCGAGCGTGTGTCGACTTAATTTCCCGTGAAATGATTTCATGGGAAAGTGACGACATTGACACGAAACTGGTTCGTGGGGAAGTACCTGCGGAGTTTTCGGAAGCGGTTGAAGAGGCGCGCCATATTCTCGTTGAAGCGGTCGTTGAGCATGATGAAGACTTGATGGAGAAGTATCTTGAGGGTGAAGAGCTTAGTGTTGAGGAGCTCAAAGCGGGTCTTCGCGTGTGTACGATTGAGGGTCATTTTGTCCCTGTAATAGCAGGTACGGCTTTGAAGAACAAGGGTGTTCAGCTGATGCTGGATGCAGTTGTGGATTATTTGCCGGCACCGACGGATGTGGAAGCTATCGTTGGTCATGAGCCGGGTTTGAAAGATGAAATTGTGACTCGGAAGCCGTCTGATGATGAGCCGTTTTCTGCGCTTGCATTCAAGATTATGACTGACCCGCACGTAGGAAAATTAACCTTCGTCCGTGTATACAGCGGAGTGATTTCGGCGGGAACGCAGGTCATGAATTCGCGTACGCGCAAGAAGGAACGGCTGGGTCGTCTGCTTGAGATGCATGCGAATGACCGGAAGGATCTTGATGAGCTTCGTGCTGGTGATATTGGCGCAGTGATCGGGTGTAAGGATACCCGGACAGGTGACACACTGTGCAGCCTGAAAGAGCCGGTTGAATTGATGAGCGTGGACTTTCCTGAGCCGGTCGTGAAGGTAGCGATTGAGCCGAAGTCGAAAGCTGACCAGGATCGTCTTAGTGATGCGTTGGTAAAGTTGAGTGAAGAGGATCCTACGTTCATTGTGCAGTCCGACGAGGAGACAGGTCAGACGGTTATCTCAGGAATGGGTGAACTTCACCTGGATATTCTTGTAGACCGGATGCACAGAGAGTTTAAGGTGGAAGCCAATATCGGTAAACCGATGGTGGCTTACCGTGAATCGATACGTAAGTTGGCGAAAGCCGAAGCGAGATTTGTACGCCAGAGTGGTGGTCGCGGGCAGTATGGTCATGTAATTTTGACGATAGAGCCGAGCGAAGCAGGCGCTGGATTTGTATTTGAATCAAAGGTTGTTGGTGGTTCTATTCCTAAGGAATATATCCCCGGAGTCGAAAAAGGCGCTCGGAATGCACTGCAAAATGGTGTGATTTCGGGTTACCAGACGGTGGATGTGAAAGTGACGCTGCTTGACGGTACTTTCCACGAGGTGGATTCTTCGGAAATTGCTTTTGAGATTGCCGGTTCGAAAGCGGTTAAGGAAGCAGCACCGAAGGCGAATCCTACGCTGCTTGAACCGAGTATGCGCGTGGAGGTGACTTGCCCGGATCAGTTTACGGGTGATGTTATCGGTGACATCAACAGTCGTCGCGGCCGGATGGAAGGTATGGAGCC
>DTSJ01000337.1 GCA_012965445.1 Candidatus Hydrogenedentota bacterium | reverse complement strand
TGTGGGCGACTGCACCTTATTTTCATAATGGCTCAGTTCCGACGATTGCGACGGTGCTAAACTCGAAAGAGCGCCCCGATATCTGGAAGCGGGAACAGAGTCCTTATGCTTATGATCTGGAGCATGTAGGGATGGAGTTTACCGAGATGTCGCGCGTTGAGTATGATTCAAGCGCGGAGACGGCTGCTACGGCTTCTTACAAGAGTAAAGCGTCACTCGATCAGATGTTCATTTATGACACCGAGGGTTTTGGCCGCGGGAATATGGGGCATACTTTTGGTGATACATTGACTACGGATGAGCGGTCTGCGATTATGGAGTTTTTGAAGAGTCTTTCGGGACCGGATATGTAGTTTATTGCGGCGATCGACATCTCTACCCTACGAGAGGCGCGACGCTATGGGATTTGGCAGCGATCGAGACCGGAATCCTGAGTATGATGAGGCGCCGATGGGTCGGCGTGAGTTTGTTCGGCGTGTCGGGCTAGGGGCCGTTGTAGCGGGGGGTCTAGGGTATCTTGCGTTTGCGCCGGAGGACGCTCCGTTCTCGCTGCGGGATGGTTCGGGTGATCGTACCCGTTTTGAGCCGAAGCCTTTTCGGTTGGATGATTATCGGGTTGAGAAGCCTGAGGGCATGGTGCAGGACATCGGGATTGCGCGTGGGGATCGTGATGGGGCGCTGCATTTTTCCGCTGAGCAGAAGCGGAACCTGCTGAAGGCTTCGCTGGATGCGATTGGGGGGATAGAGCATTATGTGAGAGCGGGGGATGTTGTGCTTGTGAAGCCGAATGTGGCGTATGATCGGCCGTGGATATTTGGATCGACGTCCGACCCGGAAATGTTGGGGGAGCTGATTCGAATCCTGTATGCGGACGGGAAGGCGTCGGAGGTTCGTGTGGCCGACAATCCTATTGAGTATGCCGAGGATTGTTATCGGAGTACGGGTATCGGAAAGGCAGTAGCAGCGGCGGGCGGAAGAATCATTATGCCGAATGCGCGATTTTTTCGGGAGTTGAATACGCCGGGGGCTTCACTGATTGAAAATTGGAGTTTTTTTGCTACGCCGTTCGATGGGGTGGACAAGGTTATCGGTTTCTGTCCGGTGAAGGATCACGCGCTCTGCCAGGCATCGGTAAGCATCAAGAACTGGTACGGGCTGCTGGGAGGGACACGGAACCAGTTTCACGGGGACGTTCACAACGTAATTTCTGATTTCACCTTGATGATTAAGCCTACGTTGACGATCATTGACGGGACGCGGGTGTTGGCCGAGATGGGTCCGATCGCCAGTGATCGGCGTTATGTCAGGGATGGGAATGTCGTGATGGCCGGGTTGGATCCTGTGGCGATGGACGCGTGGGCGATTCGGCATTGTCTTGATCGTAGGGATGTGTATCCTGCGTATCTGGATTTGGCCGTTGCTAAGGGCGGGGGACGGATGGATTGGGAGGGTCGGATTAAGGAGATTGGGTCGGGTGTAGCGTTGGGTTGATCAGGGAGCGGCGGGAATTTCTACTAGTTCGATTAGGACTCCGTCGGGGCTTTCGATGAACGCTATGTTGGTGCCTCGGAAGTCGAAGATGTCACGGACAATTCTAACGCCTTTTTTTTTCAGGCGTTCCATTTCGGTGGTCAGATTGTTGAAGCTCCATCCTAGGTGGTCTACGGAGCGGTGCATGGTGGGGGCGAGGCGTCCTTTTTTTCGACCGGTTGTTTGGGGCGTGGTGGATATGAGGGAGACAGTGCCGTAGTTTACGGAGAAGATGACCGGGATATCTGCAGGGTGGCCAACGGTGCCGCCGAAAACTTTTGCGTACCAGTTGGCCGTTGCTTCGGCGTCTTCGGAGACGACGTGTACGTGGGAAAAGTCGGAGTTTTTTGTGATGTCGGTGATCTCGATGAGTGTGCCCCAGGGGTCGCGGACGAAGCCGTAGTTGAATTTCCCGCCGAGGGATCCTGTGGGGACGAAGATTTCGACGCCTTTGGCTTCGAGCTCGTCCATTTTATTTGCTGTATCGGGGGCGTTGAATCCAATGTGGTCGAGTGCGCTGCCTACGGAGCCTTTGAGTTCGCCAGGGAATTTTGAGCCGTCGACGCCTTGCGCGTCCTGGGGGAAGAAGATGAGGATGACGTTGTTGAAGCGGGTGATGTCGTAGATGCCGAGTTTGGCGGCTTCTTTCGGGCCTTTCAGTTTTACCGGGTTGTCGTCGATGAACAGCGATCCGGTTTCCGGCGCATAGAGCCCTGCGGCAATGTTCATCAGGGACGACTTGCCGGCTCCGTTTTCGCCCAGCAGCGCCACCACTTCACGCTGCTCCTCTGAATCGGGATAGCCGTCCCTCATGCCGGCGTCACCCGACAGGCGCAGCGCAATGGCACAGCTCTCCCCT
>DTSJ01000336.1 GCA_012965445.1 Candidatus Hydrogenedentota bacterium | reverse complement strand
ATCGTGTGGTCTGACGGCATCGAGTTCTCCTGACTCCAGCACGTGCCCCTTAGGACGCTTCGATATAAAAATCGGCTGCTTCGGCTGGTTCTCCTGCGGTCTGATCGCCTTCTGAAATTCGCGCATCGTGCCGGTCAGAATCCCAACATCCCCGGCAGTCGCGTTCTCGTCGACACAGCACTCGTGCATAAGCCGATTCGTAATCCACCACAACATCGACACGATGAGGACGTTCATAGTCGCGGAGCCCACAACACCGGAAAACCCACTTACTACCGAGGTTGAAAGGGCGCTGTACAATCCCACAACCGCTACTAGACCAAGTGAATACATGATAGACTCTTCCGAACCGTCGCGTGCAACGAGACGATTCAGGGCGACGATCCCCATGATAATAAGGAATGTGACGAAACGCATAGAAATGTGTTCGGATTCGTTGAAGATGAATCGAACGTCGAGGAGATACCAGACTACCGAGAGCACCATCATAAAAATCATCAATGGCGTGAAGAAATCTATCAGGTTGTCTGTAATCGTTCGCTTTTGAATCGCGCGGCGTTTGTCCCCTCCAAGCTCCCGGTTGATAGACTGGAAATCCGTGGACTTCTTTTTTGCCGCCTTCTCTTCCTTCGCGTGCGCCTCTACGTCGTACTCGGGAGTAGATAGAACGCCGCCGCCGTAAGGGTCATATTTTCTGGGGGGAGAGCTCATGAAGATCTCTTTCCTCCTGAATATGGAATACGTGAATATTGCGTTGGGCGAGTAACCCTGCAGCCTCTTCAAAACCTTTTGAATCCGCAATAAAAAACACTGTCACCGCGAACCCCGACAGTTTCATTTCGCCCAACATCATTGCCAGGCCTTCGTTCATATAAGGCACGACGGGTAGAAGCGTCGCATCCCTGGGAAGACCCCGGTATTCCTCCAGGATCAGCTGGGCGCAATCCAGCCCGCGTCCGGGTACGATTCGCGCGAGATTTTCAATGATCTGTTGTGCCTGCACTGGACTCCGTAGCGTTGGCACTAGCAGCGGTCGAAGCCGATCCGATTCCGATTCGCCGACGACACTATCCTCGACTTCCTCTTTCGAAATGACTTGATGAGACTCCACCTCCCAGCGCGCTTCCTCTACGGCATCCAAACCGTTCGTAATCATCCCCACCTGCTCGCCTGACATCTGCAGCAGGTAGGCGATCGAAGAAGCCGTGGTAATCGCCAGCTCCTGCCGAATTTCGGCCCGTTCCTCCACATAACTGTCCCCTTGCAAATCAAGAATCAGTGTGCCGCCCTGGACGGCTGTCGGATCAAATATTTTCGTAAAGAGTTCTCCGGTGCGTGCAGAAGATTTCCAGTGGATTCGATTCAACGGATCGCCTCGCTCGTATTCCCGGACACCACTGAGTAGCGAGGGATCTTCGAAGATACTGCTCGTCGATTTTACGGGTCCCTGCGGTCGTTTGGATGCCACATTGAAGGTATCTATGTAGGCGACCGTCGGAAGTACCGAAACATAGTCCTGTTGCTTACCCGTCCGGAAACGCCGCTGAAGTCCAAATAGATCGCCCGACTCCATTACCATAGGACCAACACGATGATATCCGCGTTTCGGAAACGTTAGTCGGTAATTTATGGTCACAGATTGTCCGGGCATCAGTACTGCGAGCCGCGTTGCGTCCCCCCTGCAGCTGCAATGTTTCGGAAACAGATCCTCAAGAAATATCCAGGGAATCGGCCACCCGCGGCTGTTCTCTACCGTGACAGAAATATCAATGCTGTCCCCCTGCCGCACGATTGTGCGACTTAGTTCGCGAGTGCAGTCCAATCCAGACAACCAGGCTACTGACGAAAAATGGGCGAGTCCGACAAGCAACAAAAACGCATAGAGGCTATAGGCGGCGTAAGGACTGCTGAATAGAAATGCGGAAAACAGTGCGATCAGTGCGACGATAAACCAGTACCAATTTTTCATGTACCTATGGTACAGGCTTTGGCTTTGGGATAAAACCATATTCCGAAATTCTAATTCTACTTCTCGTCCCACAATTCCTTCAGTGACGGCTCCATAACTTCGATAAAACCCTTCGCCTGTGGAGAAAGCTGGCGCCCTTTGCGAACCACAACACCGTATGTCCGCCGAGGAAAGTAATCCTTCACGGGAATAACTTCGAGATTCTCGTCCCCTTGGATACAGATGCTCATGACGATCGACACGCCAAGTCCAAGGCTCACGTACCTCTTGATGACCTCCCACCCTCCGACTTCGAGCTTTACTTCATAGGGCAGTCCTTCCTGAGCAAAAGCGTACTCGACCAGCCGCCATGTACTCAGATGGCGCGGAGGAAGAATCAGGGGGTACTTGCTGATGTCACGCGGAGTCACTTTACGGCGCTTCGAA
>DTSJ01000335.1 GCA_012965445.1 Candidatus Hydrogenedentota bacterium | reverse complement strand
AGCTGATGGAGAGCGGGGTTGGGCGCGAGAAGAGTATTTCATCGCCGTGTGGCCGCCTTACGGGGCGTACGGTTCGCGTATGTTGATTGGAGAAGACGGTTAATAGATTGAGAGAAGAAGAATGATTCGTCCGTTCGTGAGCGTTGGTGCGTCTTGTGATGGAGCTCAAAGTACGGTCGCAGTAATCAGAGGGAGAAGAGAGATGAAAAAGATGATTCGAATGATGATGGTCGTGGTGGTTCTGACAGCTTTAAGTATGTCCAATGCCAGTGCGCAGAAATCGCTGCTGAAACAGTTTGAGGACGAGTTTGTTGCCTTGAGCGAAACGGTGAGTCCGAGTGTTGTTGAGATATCTGTAAAGAGCATCCGTCGTGCGGATACGTCGGGAGAGTTGGACAACAGGTTCAGATTTTTCGGTTTGCCTTCGCCAAACGGCGGGGAAGAAGAGGATGGTGAGGCTCCGCCTCCGTCGCTTCGCCCAAGTGCTACAGGAACAGGGTTCTTCGTAGACAGCGACGGACATATTGTGACGAACAACCACGTGGTTGAGAATGCTGAAGAAATTACGGTCGAATTGCCGGACGGTAGAGAAGTGTCTGGGGAAATTGTCGGGCAGGATCCCGGTGCAGACATCGCGGTGATCAAGATCGATCCTGAGGGCGTGAATGTTGTGCCTGTGGTATTGGGGAGTTCCTCGGGTTTGAAGGTAGGGCAGTTCGCGATTGCGATCGGGAGTGCTCGAGGTCAGACCGGGTCGGTGTCATACGGTCATATCAGTGGTCTTGGCCGGGAGAATTTGCGGCTGCCGCCAAGCCTTCGGTTTCAGCAGTTTATTCAGACTGATGCGGCTATCAATCTTGGGAACAGCGGCGGCCCGCTACTGAATATTGACGGCGAGGTAATCGGGGTGAATGTGGCAATCGTATATGACGCGAACTCAATCGGATTCGCGATTCCGATTGACCGGGTCAAGCGGGTTATTCCTCAGTTGATCGCGGACGGCGGCGTGACGCGAGGTTGGCTGGGGGTGACGATAACGAATGTCGAGGGGGTTGCTGCGCTCGAGAAGGTCGAGCTTGAGGACTTTATGGATGCGAATGGACTCACGGACTCTAAGGGGACGTATGTCAGGTATGTAACGGTGGACGGCCCGGCCGAGGCGGCTGGAGTCCAGGAGGAAGACATCATTCACAGGGTGAACGACCAAAAGATCGTTGACACGACAGATCTGATTAATTTTGTGAGTGAGCTTGAGCCGGGTACTGACGGCACCCTGGACGTGTGGCGTAACGGAAAATCAGTCACTATTGATATTGTGATTGGAAAGTTTCCGGGTATCCCGACGGCGAAATATGGCCGTGATTTTCTTGGGATGCATCTTGCGAAATTTGATGATTTTGAAAGTCTTCAACTTCGCGTACCCCCGAGCGTTTACGAAGATCAGGCGACAGATTTTATGATCGTTGAAGTGATCGACGGTAGTCCGGCAGCAGAAGCTGGGATTAGAGTGGGCGATATGATCGTCGAGGTTGCGCACAACGAAGTGACTACGCTCGCGGAGTTCAAGGAATCACTTGAAGAAAATGCACGACCGGGCAAGACGCTGCTGATACGTGTATCGCGTATGGAAGAAGAAACCGGAAAGATTTATGTCAAAGTGCCAGAGGATTATGAAGGTCACTAATCGTTTGCTTGCATGATTGAGTCTGTACCCTCGGTTTCGGTTGGAATCGAGGGTATTTTTTATCGCAAGTCTGGGAAGTAGTGGGCTTCGATGAGGAGGCACATGGTGTGCCACAGGGCAATGTGGGCTTCCTGGACGATGGCGGTTGAATCGCCTAGAGTACGGATGGGGATATCGGCGTGGATGGCGAGTATGCCGCCATGTGGGCCGGTGAACGCGGCAGTGGTGCAACCAACGGCTTTTGCAGTGGATTGGGCCATGATGCAGTTGGGGGCGTTGCCGGAGGTGGAGATTCCGACGAGGACGTCGCCGGGTTTTGCGAGTGCGAGGGTTTCCTGTGCGAATGCGAGATCGCGAAGGGGAGAGTCATTTTCGACGGCTGTCTTGAGCGCTCCGCTTGTGCCGAGCGGAATGGCGGCGAGTCCGGTTTCGAGGTTTTCGGCAAGTTCATCGCTCCAGGGAAGGCCTTCGAGGTTGGATACTATTTCTTGGGTGAGGGGGCGTTTTCGTTCGAAACTTTTGCACAGTTCTCCGGCGATGTGAATTGAATCCGCGTGGCTGCCTCCGTTTCCGCAAAGGAGCAGCTTGCCTCCGTTGTCGTACAGTTTTACGAGGCGTTCATGGAGTTTGAGGAGATCGGTGATGGAGGGCTTTAAGTCTGGACGGCGCTGCTCGAGTTTATCGAGAATTTCCTGTTCGACTTGGGAAAGATCTGGC
>DTSJ01000334.1 GCA_012965445.1 Candidatus Hydrogenedentota bacterium | reverse complement strand
AACGGATGTCCACGCGGCGATTTCCGCTGGAGAGTGCTTCTCGGAAGAGGGACTATGTCCGACTGCGACAAGCGCTTCGGCTTCGTCGGAGTTCGCTCGGTAGTATTCGGCATGCTGCTCGTATAACCGGGCTATTGCAAGCTGTTCCTGTTCGGAAGGATTGCGCGCGAGGACTCGCTGGTAAGCCAGGGCGATTTTATGATCTACCGTATCTTTGCCGTCGCTGAGAATACCCTCAGCGAGTACACGCGCCGCCTCAACATAGGTCGGATCGTTGAGCAGCACGAGGGCCTGCTGGGGGATATTCGAGACGGGTCGTTCGGCGGTACACTCTTCGCGGCTCGGAGCATCGAATGCCATCATGCTTGGATGCAGATAGGAGCGGCGCCACATCGTGTAGAGGCCTCGTCGATACTGATTTTCGTCCGATGACTCCGGATAGATGATCTCGCCGCCGGGACCACTACCTCCGTAGGTATCCTGATAGTAGCCGTCCGGCTGATAGGGGTACACGCTGCGTCCACCGACGGTGCTGACGTACAGGCCGCTTACCGCCAGCGCATTGTCACGGACTTGTTCCGCTTCGAGTCGAATCCGGTTCTGGCGCGCCAACAGACGGTTGTACGGATCGATCGCTTCGGCGGCGGGTACCGGCATGGAGGACTGCTGATAGGTATTGGAGGTCGTGATGAGTTTCACCATGTATTTGATGTCCCAATCGCTGTCCATGAACTCTATCGCGAGCCAATCGAGCAACTCCGGGTGGCTTGGCCACTCGCCCTGGGCACCGACGTCGTCAAGAACCTTCGACAGGCCAGTGCCGAAGAATTGTTTCCAGAGCCGATTCACAAACACGCGCGCAGTCAATGGATTTTCCTCCGACACCATCCAGCGGGCGAGATCGAGGCGCGTAGCCCTGCGATTCTCGGTATTCAAATCGGGGAGTTGCGCAGGAACGCCTGGCGTGACGATCTCGCCTGAATGATCGAGCCAGTTGCCTCGCGAAAGCACGCGAATTTCGTGTGGTTCGACTGCCAGGGAAATCAGGGTCGAAGGGATGCGCGACACATATTTGTTTCTGCGACTTTCAACAGATTTCCGTTCTGATTCAAAGGACGTTTTCTCCTCGCTTTCGTCGTCCGCTTTGGTGATCGCCTTGCGCAGTTCCTTGAGTTCCGTGTCGAATTCGGCGATCTGTTTTTCCTGCTCGGGTGTACTCAACCGCATGAACGGGCCATAGCCGTACTTGCCGTGTTCATACTTGCCGCGTTCCTTGAGGTCAGCGAAAAAGGCCGAGAATTGATAGAAATTTTTCTGCGTGAAGGGGTCGAATTTGTGGTCGTGGCATTCGGTGCAGCCCATCGTGATACCGAGAAATACGGTGGATGTAGTGCGAACGCGATCAGAGGCATATTTGACGACATACTCGGCGGGCTGGACGCCGCCTTCCGAGGAGATCTGGTTCAGTCGATTGTAGCCCGAGGCGATTTTCTGATCGACTGTCGAGTCGGACAGCAGATCCCCGGCGAGCTGCTCGATCGTAAACTGACTAAAGGGCATGTTGCTGTTGAAAGCATTGATGACGTAATCGCGGTACGGCCATACGCTTCGGTATTCATCGGAGTGATAGCCGTTCGTATCCGCGTAGCGAACCAGATCCAGCCAGTTGACGGCCATGCGCTCGCCGTAATGTTCGGAGGACAGGAGCCGATTTACAGCCTTGCCGTAGGCTTTCTGCCCTTTCTTTTTTTCGAAGCCTTTGACATCATTATAGGTAGCGGGCAAACCAAGGGTGTCGAAAGTAACACGCCGCAGTAAGGTTCGCTTGTCGGCCGGAGGAGATGGGGACAGACTGTTCTCCTCGAGCTTCGCGAGGACGAAGGCATCGATGGGATTAACGATCCATTTCCTGTTTTGCACTTTCGGAAGTTTCGGGCGCGTCGGCGGGATAAAGGCCCAGTGATCCTGATATTCTGCGCCTTGCGCAATCCAGCGGGCCATCAACGCCTTCTCGGAGGCAGTCAGTTTCTTATCGCTGTCCAGCGGCGGCATTGCATCCGTTACGTGATCGGACAGTATGTGCGCCATCACGGAGCTCGCGCCGACGTTGTTCGGCACAATCGGTGCCTCGTCTGATCGCTGCGTCAAGGCGCTCTCGCGCACATCAAGGCGGAGTTTCGCTTCGCGCTTGTTCTTGTCGAAGCCGTGGCATTTGTAGCAATTGTTTGCGAGAACTGGGCGAATATCGCGGTTGAATTCAACCTTTGTAGGAAGCGTATCGGATGGAACATCAAGTGCAGCCAGTTGTTCCGCGATCCATTCCGGCGTTCGCTTGGGTTTTGGTGCCTCGCCGGGCCAATCGCCGAACTCCGACCCTGCCGTAATCCATTCGCGTAGAGTC
>DTSJ01000333.1 GCA_012965445.1 Candidatus Hydrogenedentota bacterium | reverse complement strand
CTGCGATCACATCGCCTCTTTGCAGCAACACTAAGACTGTATGATATGATAAGTGGCATCTCAATTAGTGCTTCCGTATGGAGTTTCGCATGCCAATTGCGTACATCATTGATGAACAAAGCAGTCGGATTCTCGCGACAGCCGAAGGATCGACTACAAATCAAGACCTGATCCGATATGCGACCGAACTTCACACCGATGCTAACGTCAAACCGGGCATGACTGAGTTGTGCGACCTCAGCGTGCTTCGGCCGGGGGAGCTGCAAATAACGTCTGACGGGATTAGAGCGATGATCGAAGTCGAAAAACAATACCCTGAACTGAGACTCAACAGACGAATCCCCATGTTCTCGCCGAGAGACCTCGAGTTTGGTATGACCAGAATTTATCAGAACTCCGAAGAAATCGAGCAAGAAGACCTGAGTGTCGAAATCAGGGTCTTCAGGAGTAAAGTTGAGGCGGAAGCATGGCTCGATCAGCACAAGGGTTAAGCCGATTCTTCCCTACTTCTCGACTGTGGATGCCCAACCCTCTATTACGGTTTTTTGACGCCTTGACAGGTTTTCAGAAAACCTCAATCGCTGGCTCTGCCCAGCCTCGCCTGAGTAATGCTCCAGTTCTATCCCTGAATCGTTCAACACTGCCTCCACAGGCAGCGCATCCAAACTCTTCAGTTGCACCTCAAAAAACTCCTCGTAAGACTTTCCGGAAACAGACTCCACCTCCGCCAATATATCCCGGAATCGATATCCCCTCCTCTTCTGCCCCACGAACTACTCTGCAAGCCCGCGCATCACACCGTCCAGCGATTTCTGCCCCTTCGTATCGCTGCGAATTCCCAGATCCAACAGCAGCGCGGGAGTCAGTCCGCCGTAATACACAATGCCATAATTTTTTGATTTCTCTCGTCCCGCAGCAGAAATCGAGACCGACCCCGCAGCCTTCTGATACCGATCAATTCTCTCCCCCAATGCCGCGAACAGCACCTCCTGCGATATCTGACCCGCCCGATACATCGTCATCCAAGAATAGTAGTCCGTGAATCCTTCCTTGAACCATTCGATCTGACCTGCCGATTTAAGTAGACGTCCGTTCCATAGATGCAGAGTCTCGTGTGCCAGGAGATACAACAACTTCGGGGCATCGGCATCCGAAACGCTCGACGCTGTTTCCGTCGTCTCTATGCTGATGCTCGAAGGAAAAGCGCCAGCGCCGTCATACGAAGCGTGGTTGATCAGCATCAGAAACCGTGATCGCGCCGAACGCCCGAACAGATCGCGATACCTGTTCAGCAGCGCCTTCAAATCATCTTCATACTTCGCAACGACCGGATCCATCTCGTTCCCCGTCACGAGTAGAATCTGTGTCTCCCCGTCGCGAATGAGTCGCTCCTCATAACTTCCCATTGTAAAGCAATTCTGCGTAAACGATTCCGAATCGCTCGCTCGGAATATCCGACCCGTTTTCCCGATCGATTCTCAGGGAGTCGACAAAGTCCAACCTTCGGGAATTTCAAACTCAATCTCAATCTCGCCCATATTCGGCGCGTGCACGAATGTCGCCTGACCCGTAAAGAACAGCATCTCATCGGTAGTGTACGCCGCCTCGTTCATCCCCACCGGCCATCGATACTCATCATGATCTAGCCGAAGCCGATACTCGATAGTAACCTCCCCCTCAGGAACCGGCTCCAACACCCAGCTCGGAAATTTCTCATCCTGAACAACTGGAATCTCGATACCTGCCGAATACTTAACTATCAGACCCTCGACCAGGTCCGCGAATCCCAGCGGCACCCCCTCCGGTGTGTTCGATTGAACCATCACCAGCCTCCCCTTCGGCACAGGCAGCGTCGCTGACACCTCCGGATCTACGTCCTGTATTGCAGGAGTCAGGGTGCAACCATTCGCCGAGTCCGGTAGTCTGACCTCAAACAAGATACACAAAACAGGGGTACTACGATGAAAAAGCCCCTTACCACCATCATTTCCGCGCTCGCAGTTGTCAGCACCTTATTGCTCCCGGCCCGCGCAGATTCGACCAACGACCCCGTAGACGAATACGTCAGCACCGAAAATATTGACCATCCTTTCGGCGATCCGGAAGATGACTATACAGAGTCCCATATACGCGTTTTTCCGCTCGTAAAGCATGACCGGAAAGGCAAAGAAGGCGACCTGAAAGTCCTTCACGCACCTCTGGTAACTGTGTTCGAAGCAAACAGGGACGAAGATGAACATAAAGTCGAACTCGTGTATATCCCGTTCTTCACGCTCGCCCAGTCAAAAAGCAAGAAAAACGGAGAATTCGATAACAAGTTCCTCAAACTACCCATCGTCGGTTCTCTCTTCCGACACAAACGCCAGGGCAATAAAGAAAAAATCCGCTTTCTAATCTTCAGTCACACCCGCACGG